>CAKTUP010000088.1 GCA_934621705.1 uncultured Petrimonas sp. | reverse complement strand
GGAATGATCGCGTTGATGCAAATCCTTCAACACGGCGACAAGTATCAATGCGCCTTTGCAGGCGTTCCCGTGAGCGATCTCGAAAATCGGTTGGCATCGCACGACGAAAGTTACAGCGCGTATTTCACTGCAACGCACCACGTTGGCGAAACCATCGAAGAAAATCCCGAAGAATACGCGCGCCGCTCCCCCACTCATTACGCCAAAAACCTCAACAAGCCGCTGCTTATCTACACCAACACCAACGATAACGACGTGTACGTGGAAGAAGTGGAATTGATGATAGAAACGCTGAAAAAGCACGGGAAGAAATTCGAATACAAGATTTTTCAAAACGCCTCCGGCGGACACGGTTTCGACCGCATCGACAGCAAAGAAGCCACCGATATCCGCTACAACGTACATAAGTTTTTGGAACGCTACCTCACGCCTCCCAAACCGTTTAAATCGGCTGCCGAAATGCGCGTGGCGGCGTATGGATTTTAACGGGACATGCGATTTTCAAATCGCATTATAATAATAGAGGCGAACTTTTTTTCAACCTCTCTTTTCGGGTCTTTTACCCTTCCGTTAGGGTTCTGGGGTGGTTTGTTTAGGTTATACAACCGGAACGATTAGGTTCCGTAGTCCTATTTTCCGGTCTCCAACCCAATTGATTCGGTTTAGAACCTTATCGTTTCGGTTCGGAACCGAATGGTTGGGGTTATACAACCTAATCGCCGGGATTCAGAACCGAATGGGAGCATAAAAAAACCGCATCCACGGGTTTTACTCCCAATAGATGCGGTTTCGTTCACATTCATGAACAGGGAAAACACGTATCATGGTTCCGGCGCCGGTGGCGGAGAAGCTGCGCCGCGCACGCGTGCAAAAAACTGTTGAAGTTCGTTTCGTTTTTCCTCGTAGCCCGGTGTTCCTGTTCCGGCTTTGTAGGTCGTGTAATCGTAATCGGTGAGCGCGGCCCGGTAGTTATCGTAATCGTGCAGCGTTTTGGCGTTAACAAGCCCGTTTATCAGGCTTTGAAGGCGCAAAATAGCTGCTTCAATTACAGCGCGGCTTTTGTAATCGAGTTCAAATTCCACCCAATCCACATCGGGCGATCTCAAATCGGGTTGATTCGTCGCAAAATCACGCACTTTGTTCACCAACAATTTATTGTCTTCGTTTATACTCCCGTATCGTTGGCGTTCTTTCGGGTCAAGATTCACCGTAATCTGCGCCATCAAAGTTTCCAGTTGTGCAATAGCCAACGTGCCCTGTTCTACCTGCTCATCTGTTAAATGTTTGCTGTTTAAATTCGTAATAGTTGCCATTTTGTATAATTTTTAAAGATGAGTAAATTCACGGCTTTGTATTTTTCCTCCTTTCACGATAGCCGTTTCGGTTAATGAACAACTATTTAATAGATGGGATTTTAAGAAAAACGCTGCATAACAACTCGTTAAAAATTTATAAAAAAACCAAATTACTGAAGGTTCGGCTTCATTTCAATCACAACTACTCCATTTTGTCCTTTCTTTTCACCGTCAATAAACAATTAACGGCTTTTTACTTTACTCAAAAAGGAAAGTATATTTCTCTGGGTTTTTGGTGGTTATCAAAATCACGTCACCTTTCCCTTCATCACCATACAATTTTATAGCATCTTTATCTTTTAAAATGGATGCAGACTTAATATCACTTGGAGAGATTAAATTCACATCAAAATCTTTTGGAAGTTTTTTTCCGTCCACAATATACAATGGTAAAACATCTTTAGGTAAACTTTTTAATGCCTCAAGATTACGATCTTCAGAAATAATAATCTTGACTTTCTTCATTGTAATTAAAATTGCACCATCCTTAGCATCATCCCCATACAATTGTACCGCCGAATTGTCTTTTAATACCGATATTGATTCAATTTCGTTTGGCTTTATCGTATTTATTTCAAAATCTTTTCCTTTTACTTCTCCGTCAATAACTATTAATGGCTTATTATAAACCCCTGGTATAGATGAAGATAATTGTTTTATTTTAGAAGTCGTATTTTGCTCTTTTTCCTCTGATTCGATTGATTTTAACCCTTTTTTTGTTGTTATTAAAATCACACCATTTTTTCCTTTATCGCTATATATAGCCGTTGCAGAAGCATTTTTTAATACCGAAATGGACTCAATTTCGTCCGGTTTAATCGTTTTCAAGTCGAAATCCTTTTCTTTTACCACACCGTCAAGCACATATAACGGCTGTTTTCCATCAAGCGTGCGAACGCCTACCACTTTCAAATCCTCCATCTTCCCAACTCCCACAGCTACAACATCATCCGGCTGCAAAACAATCACTAAATTGTTTTCTGTCTTTTCCACCTTGTATTCAAAAGTTTTGTAACCCACCATCAAGAAATTGAGCACATCGCCTTTCTCGGCTTTTATTACGAATTTCCCTTCGGGATCGGTAACGGTGCCAACGGCAGAACCTTTAATAACTACGGCCACACCCGGAACAAAACCCTCTTTGCCTTTCACAAAACCGGAAATGGCAAGTTTAGATTGATTATCAATAGCTTCGGTAACATCGTCACGGCCTGCGATGCGCACAGTTATCAACTCTTTGTTTTCGCCTTCACCTTTTTCGAGCGACACCTTAAAGTTACTTTCGGGTTTGTTGAACGTTATTTTCTGCGTTTTGTAGCCAATCATGGCAAAAGATACCGAAGTGCCTCTTTCTGTATTCAGGATAAAATTCCCGTCCATATCCGAAATAATGGCTTCGTTTTCACCTTCTTTAATCAGTTTCACGCCCATCATCGGTTTACCGGTTTCATCCACTGTTTGTCCCATAACGGTAAAACTTTCGTTTATTTCCAGCGTTTTTTCAGCCTCCTTCTCCACCACTTTCGCGTTCAATTTCGGAACCGAAAGCGCCACCATTGCCAGGAACAGCACGGGAAGCGCCGCCGCGTAGTTCCATTTCATTCGTTTGTTTGATTTTGTTTTCATCATCATAGTAATTCGTTTGTGCAAATCGCGCTGACGGAAATTGTTTGCCAACGCAAACTTATGTTCGCCCACGCTTTTGCGGATTAATAAAAGTTGATATTGTTTTGCATCGATGCCGTTGTTAAGTACCTGTTCATCGGCTTGATATTCGTGAACCGATTGCACTTCGCGGCGCAGCAGCCACGAGAAAGGATTGAACCAAAACACGCACGTGAACAGATCGAAAAAGATCATATCGAACGAGTGCTGCAAATGGATGTGCGCCCGTTCGTGGTTGATAATCGCCCGATTGTCGGCCGTAACGTCTTTGCGCGAAAGAGCGATATACTTCATCCAACTGAACGGCGAAATATCGTTATCGGTAATGCAGAGAACGGTTTCATCGGCCAGCGTTTGCTTTTCCGATTTCCGGATAATGCCAATCAGTTGGCTAAGTCCGATGAGATAACGCATCAGCGCGAACAGAAAACCGACAGCAAACACCGCCGAAAGCAATTCTATCCACGGAATTTCTACGGGTGGAGCGGGCAATTCGGATATTTCGACTATGGGGATGTTGGAAAAATCCATCGGAAGATTTTCGATAACAACGGGTTCTGCTTTTTTTTCGGGAATAAGATGGAAGCGGAAAACCGGAAGCACGGCAACCAGCATCACAATAAATAGCAACGCAAACCGGTTGAAATGGTGAAACGTGTTTTTGCCGAAAAACAGTTTGTAAAAACCGTAAAACAGCGCCATCAGAATGGATGCGCGAAGCAGGTAATAGAGAAATTGTTCCATATTTTTGTTGGCTTTTAGCTGTTAGACTCCACTTCGTCTAATAGCTTCCTGATTTCTTCCACCGAAATATTTTCGTCTTTAATCAGCGACGAAACCACACTCAGGTACGAATTATCGAAATACTTTTTCACCACGTTTTTGAGCGTTCTGTTGCGGTATTCTTCTTCCGTAATTACGGAAAAATAGCGGTATGTTGTGCCGAACGATTCGTGCGACAGAAAACCTTTGTCTTCCAGCGCCCGCACGTAGGTGGACAACGTATTGAAATGCGGTTTCGGCTCGGGATACATTTCCACCAATTGTTTTACAAACAAGGCATCGTTATCCCAAAAATAACGCATCACTTCTTCTTCTTTGGCTGTTAATTCTCTCATTATGATAGATATTTAGACTATTAGAATTTAGATTTTCAGACTATGCGCATTGCGGTTTGAAACCGCATTGCGCATTGAGTAAAATTATCACGTTGCAAATATAACTAAAACTTTTAGTTTGAAAACTAATCTATTTAGTTAAAAGAACGAAATATTTTAGTTAAAATTTTGAACAAAAAGAAAACCGACTGAATATCAATCGGTTTTATCATATCAAGCATCAGCTGATTTGGCACCAGCAGATGACTCAAAACTCAGAACTCAAAACTATTTCAACCTTCCGCTTTTCTTCAACGCCTGATCCAGCATCCATTGGATTTGTCCATTGACGCTGCGGAACTCATCGGCAGCCCATTTTTCGATGGCTTCCATTGTTTCCGAGTCCAGTCGCAACGCGAAATTTTTGGTTGTCTTTTCTTTTTTTGCCATTTTCAATTTTTCATTTTGCCCAATTTGGTCAAAATATCGGATAATTGTTCAGTAAAGACGCAAGCATTGCGTCTCTACGAATACCACACATCACAAATCATAAATCCAAAATTGTAAATCGTAAATCTATTGGTATAGTGATCCCGTATTCACCACCGGTTGCGCCGATTCATCGGCACAAAGCACCACCATCAAATTACTGATCATTGCCGCTTTTTTATCCACATCGAGTTCAACGATATTTTCGTCTTCGATGCGCTCCAGCGCCATTTTCACCATCGACACGGCGCCTTCAACAATCTTTTCGCGTGCCGAAATAATGGCTTCGGCTTGCTGGCGGCGAAGCATCACGGCAGCAATTTCGGGCGCATACGCCAGGTAATTGATGCGGGCTTCCACTATTTCTATTCCCGCCATTTCCAGCCGGTTGTTCAACTCGCTCAGCAAATCAACGTTCACTTCTTCCCCACCCGACCGAAGCGTAATTTCAGCATCCGACACCACATTATTATCATAAGCATATTGCCCGGCAACTTGCCGCAATGCCGCATCGCTTTGCACCGAAACAAAGTTTTCGAAAGCCTTCATCTTGTTGGCCACATTCACCACCGTGCCCGTGGCAACGCTTCCCGATGCCATAGTTTGCGAATCGATCTCGAACATTGCCTTGTACGTATCTTTCAGTTTCCACACCAAAACCAGCCCGATAAGTATGGGGTTGCCCACTTTGTCGTTCACTTTTATCGGGTCAACATTCAGGTTCCGGGCACGCATCGATAGTTTTTTCCGTGTCATGAAAGGATTTACCCAAAAGAAACCCGTTTCCTTGAAAGTGCCTTTATACTTACCAAAGAAAACCATTACCGAAGATTCGTTGGGTTCGAGTTTCATAAATCCGATTAACAAAACGAACCAAACAAGCGCGAGAATAATTCCAGCAATTATTCCGTAAGTTCCCCAAAAAAACAGCCACACACTTATTGCGAGTATCACAAGCAAAAAGAACAGCATAAGAAAACCATTCACCTTAAAACCTTTGTAATTAATTTCTTTTGTTTCCATATCCATAAATTTAAAATGATATTATTTTGATATCGCAAATATATCAACTATTTTTTATATCTGCAAAATTTTTTCGATTATTTTTTTATTTTTTTTAAGGCACGTTCCAAAACGTATGAAAAAATGACAGCTAATCAGGCAAAAACTATCGGTTAATTCCTTAATTATTAAGCAAAAAGTTATAACTTTGCATTAAATTTCTGAAATTAATCAACAAGTTTTTCTCAATCATTTAATTAACAATAAATTAGAGATAGAATGAAAAAATTATTCTTAATTACGTTAGCAGCTATGACTTTACTTGCTTGCAACAACACAAAAACCGGACAACCGGCCGGAGAACCCGGAACAATTTTTTACACCGAATTCGACACGCAATTCGGTATGCCGCCTTTTGACAAAATTTCTTTCGGCGACTTTAAACCCGCATTTTTGAAGGGGATGGAAGACGAAGCCAAAGAAATCGACTCCATTGCCAACAATCCCGACGCGCCCACTTTCGAAAACACCATTACAGCGATGGACAACAGCGGACGGTTGCTCAGCCGCGTTTCGCGCGTTTTCTACGGTTTGCGCGGAGCCGAAACCAACGACTCCATTCAGGCATTGGCAACCGAATTGTCGCCGCTATTGTCGGAACACAGCGACAACATCAATTTGAACGAAAAATTGTTTGCCCGCATCAAAACGCTTCACGACGATGCCGCCAATTTAAATCTCTCGGGCGAGCAAAACCGCCTGTTAGACCTTTACTACAAACGATTCGTGCGCTCCGGCATTATGTTGGGCGAAGCCGAAAAAACCAGGCTGCGCGAAATCAACAAGGAACTTTCGGGACTGACGCTTAAATTCGGCAACAACCTGCTGAAAGAAACCAACGGTTATAAACTGGTTATCGACAACAAAGACGACCTTGCCGGGCTTCCCGAAGGCGTAATTGCCGCCGCTGCCGAAACCGCCAAGAAAGAAGGACAGGAAGGAAAATGGGTTTTTACCCTGCAAAAACCAAGCTGGCTGCCGTTTCTGCAATATTCCGAGAAACGCGATTTGCGCGAAAAACTCTACAAAGCTATGTTTAATCGCGGCGACAACAATAACGAAAACGACAACAAGAAAATCATCAACGACATTGTGAACCTGCGCATCGAAAAAGCGCAAATGCTCGGTTACAAAACGCACGCCGATTTTATTCTGGAAGAAAACATGGCCAAAAATCCGGCAAACGTTTACAAACTGCTCAACGATGTTTGGAACTACGCTCTGCCGCAGGCAAAAAAAGAAGCTGCCGAACTGCAGGCGCTGGTGAATGCCGAAGGCGGAGACTTTACCGTTGAATCGTGGGACTGGTGGTATTATACCGAGAAAGTTCGTCAGCAAAAATATGCGCTCAACGAAGAAGAAACCAAGCCCTATTTTAAGATGGAAAACGTTCGCGAAGGCGTGTTTGAAGTGGCCAATCGCTTGTTTGGGTTAAGTTTCAGAAAATTGGAAAACGTGCCCGTTTACCACCCCGAAGTGGAAGCATACGAAGTGTTGGATGCCGATGGTTCGCACCTTTCGGTTTTCTACACCGATTATTTCCCCCGATCAGGCAAAAATGCCGGAGCCTGGATGAGCAGTTTCCGCGGCCAGAAAATAGAAGACGGCAAAAACATCCGTCCCATTATTTATAATGTGGGCAATTTCACGCGCCCAACGGCAGACACGCCATCGTTGCTCACGCTCGACGAAGTGGAAACCCTTTTCCACGAATTCGGCCACGCGCTGCACGGCATGTTGTCAAACGTAACCTATTCCGGAGTTTCGGGAACCAGCGTATCGCGCGACTTTGTGGAGCTTCCGTCGCAAATTATGGAGCACTGGGCTTTCCATCCCGAAGTGCTTAAACTTTATGCGAAGCATTATCAAACGGGCGAAGTTATCCCCGATGAGTTGGTTGCCAAAATAGACGCTGCATCAAAATTCAATATGGGTTTCATTACCACCGAATTTGTGGCCGCCGCCCTGCTCGATATGGATTACCACACGCAAAGCGAAAAGAAAACTTTCGATGTGCGCGATTTCGAGAAAAAATCGATGGCAAAAATCGGGCTTATCAACGAGATCATTCCGCGTTATCGCAGTACCTACTTCTCGCACATTTTCAGCGGTGGCTATTCTGCCGGATATTACGCTTACCTGTGGGCCGAAGTACTGGATACCGATGCTTTCCAACCGTTTGTTGAGAAAGGTGTTTTCGATAAAGCCAATGCCGCTTCTTTCCGCGAAAATGTATTATCGAAAGGCAACTCCGACGACCCGATGACACTCTACAAAAAATACCGCGGTGCGGAACCCAATCCTATTTATTTGTTGAGAAACAGGGGATTTGTGAATTAGCCTCTGGCTATTAGCTATTGGCTATTGGCAGGATTGAATGAAATGTTTTATTCACGGGACGACTATGGTTGTCCCGTGATTTTTTTTGTGTGATTATTGTGCCGCGCTCCGCGCGGAGTTTGATGTGTGATTGCCTAACCACACACGACAAGTCGTATGTGGTTAGTGACTTGCCGCTCTCCGAGCGGACAAAGTCAATTGATTGAAAAATATA
>CAKTUP010000087.1 GCA_934621705.1 uncultured Petrimonas sp. | reverse complement strand
ATTTACCTGAACATCAGAAAACGAAACGATGTGAAGAAGCTTGGTGTGCTCTCAACCATAAAGAAAATGATGCCCGAGTTGTCGCTCAAGCGTTCGTATCTGAAATTTTGGTTGATTTTTGCCGCGCTTTGCACCGGAATCATTATGATTGCCCGCCCGCAATTCGGCACCAAGGTGGAGAATGTGGAGAAGGAAGGGATAGAACTGGTTATCGCGATAGACGTTTCCAACTCGATGTTGGCACGTGACGTTGCTCCCGACCGGTTGGCGCGGGCAAAGCAAATTCTGTCGCGCATTATCGATGTTCGCAAGAACGATAAAGTGGCGCTCATTGTCTTTGCCGGAGAAGCTTACGTGCAAATGCCGCTCACTTCCGATACGCAATCGGCCAAGCTGTTTCTGAACACCATCGACCCGAGTTTGGTTCCCGTGCAGGGTACGGCTATCGGCGAAGCTATCGCGTTGGGTGTGAGTTCGTTTTCGAGCGATCAGGATGTGGATAAGGCCATAATTCTCATTACCGACGGCGAAGACCACGAAGGCAACGCCAACGAAGCCGCCAAACAAGCTTCCGATGCGGGAATTATGGTAAACGTTATCGGAATCGGTTCGGTAGAAGGAACGCCGGTGCCGGAATCGGAATACAGCAACAATTATAAAACCGACAGCGGCGGACAGGTAGTTGTGTCACGATTGAACGAACAAATGGCGCAGGAAATTGCTCAAAACGGCAAAGGATTGTACGTGCAGGCAGATAACTCCAACACCGCCATCCGCGCGTTGGAAACGGAGTTGAACGAACTGGAAACCAAAAAAACAACCAGCCTTTCGTATTCGGAATACGACGAGAAATTTCCGTTTTTTGCGTGGATTTTATTGATTATTCTGATTGTAGAGTTTTTAATTTACGAGAAGAAAAATCCGTTGTTTAAAAACATTCGCTTATTCAAATGAAATCGAACATATTGAAATATAGTTTGTTATTGTTGATGATCGCTTTTTCGGCATCGTTATCGGCACAAAAAGATGTGCGAAAGAACGTTCGGAAAGGCAACAAAGCGTATCAGCAGCAGAAATTTTCGGAAGCGTTTACGTTTTACAACGATGCGCTCACCGAAAACCCGTCGTCGCCTGAAGCTAATTATAACACCGGAAATACGCTTTATCGCCAAAAAGAGTGGGATAAATCGTTGGAATCCTACAACCAGTTTCTGGCATTGGAAAAGGAAAATCCGAAGAAAATGTCGGCAGCGTGGCACAATATCGGAAACTCGTTGCTGCAAAAAAAAGAACTCGAAAAATCGATGGAAGCCTATAAAATGGCTCTCCGCATGAATCCCGAAGACGACGAAACGCGATACAACCTGGCCGTTGTGCAGAAAATGATTCAGGACAAAGAACAGGAGCAACAGGATCAGCAGCAAGACCAACAACAGGATCAGAATCAGCAACAGCAGCCGCAAAATCAGCAGGATCAGCCGAAGAAGCCCGAAGAACCGCAGGAACCCGAGCAAATGTCGCGCGACAATGCCCGTCAATTGCTGCAGGCCATTGAACAAGACGAGCGCGAAACGCAGGAAAAAGTGAACAAGATAAAAGCGGAAGAACGAAAACAAAAAGCGGACGATAACAGGCGGAGAAACAGGGACTGGTAACGACGTATATACGATTTTAGATTTACGATTTAAATGATAAATTTTCTACTAAAATATAAAATAACAATACTTTTTCTGGCCTTACTTTTGACCGGAACGGCCGGTTTGCAGGCTCAGGTTACTTTCCGGGCATCGGCGCCGAACGGCGTGGTGAAGGGTGAGCAGTTCCGGTTGAGTTACACGCTCAATCAGGAAGGAAAAGACCTTCGATTACCCGATTTGAAAGGTTTTGACGTGCTTTTTGGCCCTTCCACATCGCGCAGTTATAGCCAGCAAACGATAAACGGCAAAACCACATCGGAAAATTCCATTACCTATACCTATATCCTGGTTGCGCCCGAAGAAGGAACGTTCACCATTGAACCGGCATCCATCACCGTGGATAACAGCAATTACCGCTCCAACTCGCTTACAGTGAGGGTGCTTCCCCCCGATAAAGCGGCCGAAAACCGTCCGGGCGGAAGTTCCGGAAACAGTTCCGAATCGGGTTCCGCGTCTGCGCCAAGCGCAACGGTCAGTGCTAACGATGCCTTCATCCGCGCCATTGTATCGAAAAACAATGTTTACGAACAAGAAGGTTTTACGGTAACTTTCCGTCTCTACACGACGTTGAATATTACCGATTTAGGGAAAATAGAGTTCCCCGAATTCGAGGGATTTATGGTGGAAGAAGTTCCTATCGCATCCAATCAGCAATTGCAAATGGAGCGATACGACGGCCGCAATTACTACACCGCCGATTTGAAAAAAACACTGCTGTTTCCGCAGCGTTCGGGCAGAATTACCATTCCGTCGGGACGCCTGGAAATGGTATTTTCGGTTCCTTCCGGAAAGCGTGTTTCCACCTTCTTCGGCACACAGGAAGTAATGGCCGATGTGAAAAAAGCATTGGTTACCAATCCGCTGGCGATAAACGTGAAGCCGCTGCCCGCGGGAAAACCGGCGAATTTCTCCAACGCGGTGGGTACGTTTACGTTCACTCCGTCCATCAGCACGCAGCAAACCCGTGCCAACGAACCGATTACCGTTTCTGTCGATATATCGGGAACCGGAAACCTGAAACTTATTCAGAATCCCGAAGTGAAATTCCCAACCAATTTCGAAGTTTACGACCCAACGGTGAATAACAATTTTCAGGTTACTACAAACGGTTTGACGGGTTCCCGTAAAATCGAATACCTTGCCATTCCGCGATATGAAGGGAATTACGCTGTTCCGGCCATTGAGTTTTCGTATTTCGATTTGAATACCAATTCTTATAAAACCATAAATTCGCCGGAATATAACTTGCAAATCGCAAAGGGTGATCCCAGCAAAGCATCGGCAAGCAGTTACGTGAATCAGCAAAACGTTCGCGTGGAGCAGGATATCCGATTCCTTAAAACCGGCGAACCGCAATATCAGTACAAAAACAGTTTCTTTGCCGGCTCGCTCGGATATTGGCTGTGGTACCTGATTCCGCTTATTTTGCTGATTGTTTTCTATATTTTCAACCGGAAAATTGCCAAAGAAAATGCCAATGTGGCTCTGATGAGAACCAGGAAAGCAAATAAAATGGCCATCAGAAGACTGAAAGTGGCAGAAAAGTTCCTGAAGGAACACAACAAAGAGAAATTTTACGACGAAGTGCTACGCGCGCTTTGGGGCTATTTCAGCGATAAATTGTCTATTCCGGTGGCAAATCTTACGAAAGACAATATCGAAAAAGAATTGTCGGATTACGGAATTAGCAACGAATTGATCGGCAAGTTTATGCACATTCTCAACACCTGCGAGTTTGCCCGATACGCGCCGGCCGAAAGCGATGCCGCAATGGATAAGCTGTATAACGAAACCGTTGATGCCATTGGCGAAATGGAAAGTAAATTGAAAAGAAAATAATATGAAATTTCTCAAATATATATTCATTCTCGTTTTACTTCTTTGTAGCACTCTGTCTTTCGCGCAAAGTACGCTCGAAGCGGCTTCCGAAGCCTATCGTATTGAGGATTACCCCAAAAGCATTCAACTTTACGAGCAAGTGCTGGCACAAAACGTTTCGGAAAGCAAGGAGTCGGCGGAAATTTACTACAACTTGGGCAACGCCTATTTCAGAAACGGAGAAACGGCAAAAGCCATTTTGAATTACGAACGGGCGCTGCTGCTCAATCCCGGAGACAACGATATCCGCCACAACCTGCGTTTTGCGCGCACCCGCATCGAAGATAAAATTGATACATCCGATAGTTTTTTCCTGACAAACTGGGCCAATGGTTTCAAAAACCTGTTCAACTCCAACACGTGGGCAACTATCGCTATCGCGTTTTTTATCGCGTTTTTGGCTTGCTTCGCCGCTTTCCTTTTCGTCAGAAGAATGTGGATACGGAAAACGGCGTTTTATACCGGAATCGTTATTTTTGTCTTTATGTTGGTTGCCAACGCGTTTGCATCCAGCCAGAAAAACAGCCGCATCAACCGAAATACGGGAATTGTGATGGCGGCATCGGCATCCATCATGACATCACCTGACGCCAACAGCCAGGAACTTTTTCGCCTGCACGAAGGCACGAAAGTGAAGCTCAACAAAACCGACGGAAACTGGATTGAAATTGAAATTGCCAACGGAAGCGTGGGCTGGACATCGAAAGAAAATGTAGAAATTATATGAAAGAAGCCGTTGAAAATCTATTACCGTTTGAACGAGACCTGTTTTTTGCCTTGAACGGCAGTGATTCTTTATTGTTGGACAACGTTTTCTGGACTTTTACCGGCCGATACGTCTGGATTCTGCTGTGGTTGTTTTTGTTGGTGATGTTTTTCCACAAAACACACCGCCGCGAAGGTATTTTAACCGCTGTGTTTTTCATTCTCGTTATCGTGGTATGCGATCAGGTTTCATCCGGTTTTTTCAAGCCGTTTTTCGAAAGGTTTCGTCCCACGCATCATCCCGATTTTCAAAACTTGGTAGATGTCGTAAACGGTTATCGCGGCGGCACTTACGGTTTTATTTCGGGTCACGCCACTAATAGTTTCGGGATTGCTGTATTTATATCTTTCGTTTTCAGAAATCGATGGGTAACCATTCCTATTTTGATATGGGCAGCGCTAAACAGCTATTCCAGAATTTATCTGGGTGTGCATTTTATTTCGGATATCGTTGCCGGAGCCATCATTGGTTCTTTGTTGGGGTGGCTGATGTACGTGATTTATTCACAGATTCGCCGCCGGTTTTATCAGGTTCCATATTCCAAAAGAAAGTTGTCGTCCTATTCTCATCAACACGGAAAATTTGTCGGTATGGTCATGTCGGCATATATACTTTTAATCATAATTTTTAGTTCTTTTTTAGCAACTTTACCGCATTGAAGTTTGTTTAGATGATAAAAGTAGCATTTTCGTAATTTTTTTACCGAAATAATTGGCATTATCTGAAATATTGTGTAAGTTTAGGGCATAATTTACTAACAAGATTTTATGAATCAAAAAAAATTAAAGAACCATGGCAAGAACCCTCACATTTAACGAATTAAGAGCACTGAAAGACAAGCTCCCTGACGGTAGTATCCACCGGATAGCCGAAGAGTTAGGATTGAAACCCGAAACCGTAAGAAATTATTTTGGTGGATACAACTACAAAGAAGGCAAAAGTATTGGCGTTCATATTGAACCCGGCCCTGATGGCGGCATTGTTGTTTTGGATGACTCAACTATATTCGATAAAGCTTTATCAATATTAGGACTTGAAGATTATCCGGTTTATCAGACAGAGTCTGTTGAGGAAGATAACGAGTAAGGCATTTTGAGAAACTGAACCCAATATTTGATAAAAAAAAGCAAATATTGGGTTTTTTCTTTTTTTGATTTCGAAAACATTAAACGATTAAGAACATGGAGAAAAACGATAAAAGAACAGACAACACAGAACAGAAGTTAGTAACCGTAGCCATTCACTCCTACGAAAAAGCGGTAATACTCAAATCGATACTCGAATCGGAAGGCATTCCGGCAGTAATGCACGGCGTGAGCATCATTCAGCCTACCGTTCCCGGAAACGTGCGCGTTAGAATTAACGAAAGCGATTTGCCGCGGGCGTTGAGCATTATCGAGCAAATAGATTTTACCTCTACCGTAGATTCGCTGGACGATTTGGATAAAGTGAAATCGAAAAACGAAGTGCTTATTCCGGTTGATTTTTCTAACTACACGCTGAAAACCTGTGAATTTGGTTTCAACTTAGCTTTTGATACCGGATGCGATGTGAAGCTCATCCACGCTTTCTACACCCCGTATTATCCGATGGCGATCCCTTTCGGTGATTCGTTTGCCGTTCAAACCACCGACAAAGACCTTTACAAGGACATCAAATCGAAAATGGAATCGGAAATGAACGCTTTAGTCAAAGACATCAAAGCGAGAATTGCCAATAAGGAATTTCCCGACGTTGCATTCACGCACGTTCTGATGGAAGGGCTTCCCGAAGAAGAAATCATTTCGTATTCCAAAAAGCAGCGCCCGCGCGCAATAGTGATGGGTACGCGAGGAAGCAACGCGAAAGACCTGGATTTGATAGGCAGCGTTACTGCCGAAGTTATCGACGGCTGCAGAACTCCCATTTTTGCCATTCCCGAAAACTCTAAAGACCAGGACATTTCTCAGATGAGGAATATTCTTTTCCTGACCAATTTCAGGGAGCGCGAATTCAAGGCTTTCGATACTATGATGAATTTTATAAAGCCTTATCCCATAAAAGTTTATCTAGCTCACATGGCAAAGAAAGAAGACGTGTGGGATGAAATTAAACTGTCGGGAACCCAAAAGTATCTGAAAGAACAGTATCCCAATCTTGATATTGAATATAAAGTAATCGACCGCGATAATCAACTGGAAGTCATTCTCGAAGAGTTTGTGGAAGAACACAAAATCGATATGATTGCCATGTCGAGTTCAAGAAGAGGGTTGTTTGCCCGAATTTTCAATCCGGGAATCGCGCGCAGAATGCTTTTCCATTCCGATACGCCGCTGCTGGTGATTAAGGGATTGTGATTTTTCGAAGAAAATCAGACAAAAGAAAAAGTCCGAACAAGTGAAGTGTTCGGACTTTTTTTTGACGAAGTAAGTGTTTTTTTAATTCAATATTCCGATAAAAATATTTGGATACTCTCTCTGTATTTTTGTAGCCATAAGGCATTAAAAAAGTCATTATTCCCACTTATTTTTCTCTAAACTTATCACTGTAAAGTTTGACATAATTATCTGAAAAACAGTAATGAAATTGTCATCTATATACACTTTGAAAAGCACTCTTGTTACAATTATTTTTTTGATTTTTTATTGAGGCCAATTGTGACTGTTTGGGTATATCGTGAATGTTCTATTGCTACTCTGAGTAATAAATATTATAAAAGAATAAGTGTTGTAACTCATTAGAATTACAACACTTATCATTTCGCCTTTGTTTCATTTTCAACTCTTTTCAGAGTACTTCAAAACGCTTTCAGCGGAAGCGGGGGGATTCGAACCCCCGGTACAGTTACCCGTACGTCAGTTTAGCAAACTGGTGGTTTCAGCCACTCACCCACACTTCCCGATATGGTTTCTACCAAATTGGGTGCAAATATACGAGTTTGTTTTCATCTTGTCAAAAAAAACGTGAGATTTCTCTTTAAATCTTCCTACATTTGTGCAGTTTTTCAAAATCATTTTTTGAATTTATGGAACAGAAACCGAGAAAAAAGGGCAGAAGGATTTTCTTGTGGATTGGCGTTGCCTTGCTTTTGATTGCCATTGCAGGCGTAATTGTTGTAAGGCAAACCATCTTTAAGCCATTCAACCTGGAAGAAACTGCATATATTTATATCGACAAGGAGAAGAACTACGAAGATGTGGTTTCGCAATTGAAAAAAGCGGGACTTCCTTCGGAACAGATGTTTCGGATTCTGGCCGAAAGAATGAATTATCCGGCTAATGTGAAAACCGGAAGATATGCCGTAAAAGAAGAAATGACGATGCCTGATGTAATTCGCACTTTACGCTCTGGAAACCAGACGCCGGTAAGTATTACGTTTAACAATATGCGCACGAAGGAAAACCTGGCCGGACGGATTTCGCAACAACTGATGATGGACAGCACCGAACTGCTGAACGCCCTGAACAATGAAGCCAAGATCAACGATTTGGGATTCAACGATGCCACCGTAGTTGCCATGTTTATCCCCAATACCTACGAAGTGTATTGGGACACGGGTGTAAATAGTTTTCTTGACAGAATGAAAAAGGAATTCGACCGGTTTTGGAATGCCGACCGAAAAGCCAAAGCCGAAAAGCTGGGACTATCTCCCATACAGGTTTCAACACTGGCGTCAATCGTAGAGGAAGAAGCCACATATTCCGACGAATATCCTACCGTGGCAGGGCTTTATATGAACAGGCTGCGAAAAGGAATGCGCCTGGAAGCCGATCCGACGGTGAAATTTGCCTTAGGCGATTTCTCGCTGCGACGCATACTCTTTCGCCATTTGGAGGTGGAGTCACCTTACAATACGTATAAAAACACAGGATTACCACCCGGACCAATCAGAATTCCGTCCATTAAGGCTATTGATGGAACGTTGTCGCCGCAAAGCCACAACTATTTGTTTATGTGTGCAAAGGATGATTTATCGGGAAGGCATAATTTCGCGATCACTCACGCGGAGCATGCGCGAAATGCTGCTGCTTATCAAAGAGCGTTGAATGAAAG
>CAKTUP010000086.1 GCA_934621705.1 uncultured Petrimonas sp. | reverse complement strand
GCCATCTGGAATTATGCCGAAAATTTATTGAACGAAAGTGTGGAGAAAGGTGTTTTAAGGAAGTTGTAATAAAATATCAGACTCATGAACTTCAAACAAATATTCAACTTTCTTGCACAGTTACAAGTATATAACGACCGCAATTGGTTCAACGAACACAAAGACGAATACATCGAAGCGCGCACCACGTTCGAAACCTTTGTCGATGCGCTGATTCTTCCGCTCAGCCAACTCGATACGAGCATCGGAACAGTAACGGCCGCCGATTGTATGTTCCGCATTTACCGCGACATTCGTTTCTCGAACGATAAAACACCGTACAAAACCCATTTCAGCGCTTTTATCGCCAACGGCGGAAGAAAAACCCGAATGGCAGGCTATTACATTCACCTGCAGCCCGATGAATCATTTCTCGCAGGCGGCATTTACGCGCCCGATCCTGTAACACTGGAATCCATCAGAAACGCCATTTACCACAATCCCGATGAAATACGCCGGATTTTGGACGACAAAAACTTCAAGAAACTCTTCCCTACCCTTTCACACGAGGAAAAACTAAAAAACCCACCCAAAGGTTATCCCAAAGATTTCAAGGAAATTGAACTGCTGAAAAACAAGCATTTTGTTACGCACCACGCCCTCGATAACGATTTTTTCCTGAAAGAAAATGTGGTGGAACGGCTGATGGAAATACTTAACGTGCAGTATCCGTTGAATGAGTTTTTGAATAAGGCGGTGCTGTAGAATAAAGAAGGCGAATCCCGTGGATTCGCCTTCTTTTTCTCAGAACTCAGAACTACTTCAAGTATTTAGCCAAAAATCCCATCATGGCACCGTAAAAATCCATTTGGTTTTCTTCCCGATAAAACCCGTGCCCTTCGTTGTATTTCACCATATACGGCACATACAGGTTTTTAGCGCGCAGCGCTGTAACAATCTGGTCGGACTCGTTGATGTTCACCCGCGGATCGTTGGCGCCCTGCACCACAAGAACGGGTTTGGTGATTTTGTCTATTTGATAAACGGGCGAAACTTCGCGGGCAATTTTTGCTTCTACAGGATCATCCAGATCATACCAAATCTCTTTTACCATTTCTGTAAGCGGTTTCCAGTATTCGGGGAATGACGAGAAGAAGGTTTCGATATTGGAAACTCCCACGTAATCCACTCCGCAGGTATATAAATCGGGAGTTTTCACCAATCCCATCAACGTGGCGTAACCGCCGTGGCTGCCGCCGTAAATGGCAATTTTATCGGGATCTACCCATCCTTGTGCGATCACGTATTTAACGCCGTCTTCCACATCATCCATCAGTTTTCGTCCGATCTGTTTGAAACCGGCACGCAAAAATTCTTTTCCGTAACCGCCTGAAATTCGGAAATTTACTTGCAAAGTAGCATAACCCCGACTGGCAAAAAGCTGCGTTTCGGGATTGAAGCCCCACGAATCGCGAATTCCTTGCGGCCCGCCGTGCGGATTCACTACCAACGGAACTTTTTTGCCTTCCAAGGCTGCCTTCGGCAGCGTGATATAGCCGTGTAACGTAAGGCCGTCTCGGCTTTTAAAAGTGATCGGCCGCATTTCCGCCATATCCTCCGCTTTTAGTTGCGGCATCAGGTCGTAGAGCAGGCTGAATTTGTCGGTTTTAACATCGTACTCATAGTACTTTCCATATACCTTATCGCTTTGCACCACGATGAGAAATTTGGTTTCATCGTCATCAAAATCGGTAACGTAATATTGCACACCTTTGAACTCGTTGGCCATTTTAGCCGAAAAATCCTTAAAAAACTTGCTTTGAGGCACAATCACATACTTTTCGCCTTCGTACGCAAAATAGTCATTCTCGTAATTGCGCTTGCGTGAAAGGCGCATCCCCGACACATCGAAATCGGGATTGGAAAATATTTTCTTTATTTCCTTGTTTTGCTTCAAGTCGTACAGAACAATTTCCGTTTTATCTGAATTAAGATTTGTCAATACAAACGCGTCGTCCGGATTGTCGCTCGAATAATTGAAACTCATCACACCGAACGAGTCATCCCATTTCATCTTTTTCAGCAGGTTGAACTCTCCGGTAGCCAGGTCTTTGTAATAATATTCCATTTCAATACCGTTTACCAATTTGGTATAACCGCGCAAGTTGCCGTCTTTGTCGAAATCGTATCCCTGAATGGGATTTGCGGGGTCTGTATTTTCGAATAACTTTTCCATTTCGCCCATATTCACGTTTAATTTGTAGGGCTCAAAAATTTGTTTGTTGTCTTTGTTCATCGAAATGATGATGTAATCTTTCTGCTCTTTCAATGAATTAAGCATCATGGCTCTCACATCTTCAAAAGGCGTCAAGTCCTTCGGGTTTGAACCATCAATGTTGACCGCGTAAATATGATAATTTTCGTTTCCGCCGTTATCCATCACATAAATCAGGCGGTCATCATTTACCCATCCGTAACCTTTCACCGGCTCTTCTTTTTCTTCAATTACCCGCGTTACTTTATTGGTAGCGATTTCTTTTGTGTAAACGTGGTTTTTTAGCCCGTCTTTCTCCATGTACGACAAGTATTTTCCGTTTGGAGAAATCTGGAATGACGATGCTTTTGGTTTGGCGAAATAATCTTCCACCTTGTATTTGTAATCTCCTTTGTCTAAAGAGGCCAATGCCTTCAATTCATCATCAGGCGATACCAAAAAGGTATTTCCGGGAAGTTTGCTTTCAAACTTTTTCAACGTCAGCGGTAACTTCATTCCGGCTTGTTCGTAATTTCCCACGATGCTGTCGCCGGCCAAGGTTCCGTTATAGACAATTTGTGCTGCCGATACGCCCAGTTTAATTGTTTTCCCATCGGTTTCCACTTTATCAACCGGAATTCCTGCCGCTCCCTGCATGGGAACATCCATGGTTCCGCTGTAACTTCCGTTTTCTTCGGCCAGATGAAAAATCAGGTCGATATTCATTCCCTGAACCGATAGGGTTCCTTTCCAGTCTCCTGAAACACTTTGTGCATGTACACTCATAATAGTTGTAGTTGTGAGGGCAATAATGATACCCAGCTTTTTAAATAGATTCATAATCTGATGTTTTAGATAGTTGAAACAAATAAATATTGTAAATAGTTTTCCTGTGTTTTTTTAACCTCTTTCGATAATGGCGAGTTCGCGCATTGCTTTTCTTATTTTTTTCTGATTTTTTTTTAGAACGGGAATCAATAAAACCGATATAATGCTGCCTGCAAGCACAATACCGGTGAAAAATCCTTCAAAAAATGACATTACCGGCGAAGTTTTTAATTCGTGAAAAATCATGATGCCGATAACGGAAACAGCAATCATACCTAAAAACAACATCATTATATTCTGATACAGTTCTCCGATTTTTACCGAATGCGTTACCTTGGCCACGGAGCGATTGTCATCCTCGAAACCGCCCTCCGTTTTTCTCTTTCGCAAATAAATCCAGCTTGATACTTCGCCAACCAGTTCAACGTTGGTTTCTTGCAAAAAATCCATATAAGCCTTGCTTTCCTTGCTTTTGGTATCCTTATCCAACAACTCCAGCTTATATTCGTACTCGTTGGGTTCTCCTTGTTCGAATTTGTACTTGAATAAACTCGCATGAACAAGCTGCCATCCTTCGGCAGACATTTCGTTGAGCCATTTTTCTTCTTTCTCGTATTCCCAGATGAAAAATTTCTTTCTTACCGTTTTTTCCATGATTTTGCTTATTTAATGATTTTTTTACCGTTTTCCACTAATTCTTCCAATCGCGACAATTCTATGTTGACAATTTCTTTGCCGAGATCTGTAATTTCGTATTCTTTTTTACGACTTCCTTCCTCAATCGGGAGTTCTTTTATCCACTCCTTTTCCAACATCGACGACAATGCGCCGTAAAGTGTCCCTGCCGAAAGTTTCAAGCGTCCGTTGCTCATCCTTTCGGCCTCCTGCATAATGCCGTATCCGTGCAAAGGCTTGTGTAGAGCCAAAAGCGTGTAATATACGGCTTCGGTGAGTACAATGTTTAATTCTTCTTTCATATCGCCTGTCTTTATAATGCCTATCGATATATCGTTAGACGATACAAAGGTAGGCGATATATTTTAATCTGCAACTATTTTTCAAACTTTTTTTCAATTATTTTTTTATTTACCCGGAAATCGTTTGCAGGAAAGGATAAAAAAAACCGCAAAATTATTTGCGGTTTTTAAAATTACGGAGTATTTATTCCGTTATTGACTGTTCTTTTGCTCGTCAATCAGCTGCTGGAACTTTCTCCAATCGTAATAATGGAAAGTTTTATCGTCGCTCATGGCCACAAAAATGCCTTCGACAAAAGGTTCGCCAAAGTTTAGGTTAGATACATCGGAACCATCGCTTTCTGTTGCTTTAACGGGAATTTCGGCAATTAAAGAATGCAGATGAGGATTTCCGTCTTTTCCTTCCCGCGGATAAACCATAAACGAATGTTTCGCTTGATTGGACACCAAAATATAACCGGTGTTGCCGGATTTCTTATAAATGGAAATTCCTTCGTTGTCTTCCTTGAAACCGGAATTGGCGAACAAGGCGAGTTCTTCGTTTCCTAATGCCGGGTCGGCGTGGTATTTTCTAACGCCCGTTTGTTCGTCGGAATAATAAACATATCCAAGCTCATTATCCACCGCAACGGATTCAATTTCTTTTTTACCGCTGTATTTACCGAATTGACGAACCAACTCTCCGGTAACCACACCGGTGGAATCCGATTTCAACAAATACTGAAACAAATATCCGTCGGCAGGGCCTTCTTTGCGGCTGACAATCGCGTAGATCTGATTGTTTCCGGCGGAATCTTGCTTGGTGTACAAAGCGATCCCCATCGGCACCCGCTGCGACTGATCCACAAATACGGGAATGCCGCCGTTGTCGAGCGCCTTCATCTCAGGCAGCGAAAACACGCGGATGCTGTTTGTTTCCCTTTCGGTTGCTACGGCAATATCAAGCAGAGAGTTTCCGACTTTCATTCCGTATGCCACATCAACATTGTTGGGACGCTTTAAATCGGAAACGATATTTACGATATTTCCCTGCAAATCATAAACGTACAAAGCGCCGTCGCTGTTTTTATCGGTTCCGATAATCAGCGACTGCGTTATATCGGCAGGATTTATCCAAATTGCCGGATCATCGGTGTCGTGCTTGGTTTCCGCTGTAATTACTTCGGGAACAATCGCCCCCGTTCTGTTATTGGTTTGACAACTTATAAATAAGAGAACTACCAAAGAGAATAAGATGTTTTTTTTCATTTTTGTTGTTTTAAAGACACAAAAATACACTTTTTAAGTTAAATAAAAAATTAAGATTTTGTTACACAATGTAATAAGAATAAAGCTAAGCAGATTTAGAATCGGAGAAACTGTGCGTTTTTCTTTACTCTAATCGGCCTTCATTCTTAACAAAAACGTAACCGAAATAAGAGGTAAATCTCTTGAAAACCAACTATATTTGTTTCGAAATTTAATACAAAGCGAATGAAAACAAAGAACTTATTGATTGCCGTTCACAACTGGGAAATCACCCAAAAAGGAGCTGCCGTTGAAGGAATTGAAAGCGGCGTGTGAATAGAAAACAAATATAATCTATTATTCTTAGCTTTTGAGGTTCTTATTTTTTTCAACTGCGCTAAACATTTCAAAAATGCGCATTGTTATACAGAAGGATAAATCAAAAAAATATCCTTTATGAGATTTACGAAACATTTTATTAACATTGTGCAATTGAAGAAAACCGCTTTCGTTTTTGTATTACTTGCCGTAGTTTTCGCTTGCACAAACACTTCTAAGAAACAGGCCCAAGGGAATAATCTGCAAAAAGATATTCAGGTAACGGAAGAAACTCAATCGGTTAAATCATTATTGGAGCAACTGAGCAAAAAACCGCTTCCGGAAAATTATACCGTGGTGGGCGAATTGAAAACAAAAACACTCCGATACGCAGATTTCGGAATAGGTGATATGTCTCACTATATATTTATTGATGCGCAGAATACCCATTACAACTTTAACGGAAACGATACGGATGTAAAACTAATTGTGGATGCCGCGCAACCCGATGATGAAAACGGTGGGTACGAGCCCAATCCGGAATATTTAAATAAGAGTTTTCGGGTAGTGTGGAGAACCGTTAAATTAAACAAAGAACCATCCGATATAATTGAAACCTATTATCAGGAATTCGACGAGATTATTTACCTGAAACTTCTGGAATAAAAAACCGATTTTTTATCATGTAAGTGATATTGCAGCATCCGATTTAAAATGCGGTTTTAGGTCAAAAAACTTAAATTGATTACCTTTGCACAGTTTATTGTGCAAGCAAATGAGAACCCGGTCGCTTAAGAAATTCATGTATTTGTCCATCGCGGCAGCGGTGGTAACCATCGGTTTGAAGTTTATAGCCTACTTCAAAACCGGATCGATGGGCTTTTTCTCGGATGCACTAGAATCGTTCGTGAATCTTTTCGCGGCCATTGTCGCGCTTATTCTGCTGCATATTTCCGAAAAACCGGCAGATGAAGGACACGAATACGGGCACGGTAAAGCCGAATATTTTTCGAGCGCCATTGAAGGGGCGCTTATTCTCATCGCTGCTTTCAGCATCATTTACACGTCAATTCCGCGAATTATCAATCCGCAACCGTTGGAAAATCTGGGCATCGGAACATTGTTTTCGGTGGGAGCGGCGTTGGTAAATCTGCTGGCAGGGCTTACGTTGATCCGGAACGGAAAAAAACACAAATCGATGATACTCGAAGCCGACGGAAGACACCTGATGACCGACGTATGGACTTCTGCGGGTGTTATCGTGGGCGTGCTGGTAGTGCAATTCACGGGACTTCTGGTGCTCGACCCGATTATCGCCATTATCGTGGCACTGAACATTGTTTACACGGGATATAAACTCATCAGCCGGTCGGCAAGCGGACTAATGGACGCTGCCATTCCGCAGGAAGAAATCCGGCAAATTACGGATTATTTCGATTCGTTAAAAAGCAAACACATCGATTATCACTCGTTGCTGACGCGTCAGGCGGGGCATCGGAAATTTATTTCTTTTCATTTGCTGGTTCCGGGAAAATGGACGGTGAAGGAAGGCCATGATTTTGCCGAAGAAATTGAGCAACACATCGAAAATATGTTCGACGAAACGGCCACCGTTACCACTCACATAGAACCCATTGAAGACCCTTTGTCGATGAACGACATCAAAATAGACCGGATAAATTATTCGGAACTTTAACAAAAGTTTAACGCTGGCTTAAAGAAACGGATTAACAATACGCAATGAATTATTTATGAAAAGGCCGTGCTGCATATCTTCGGAATACAGCACATTGCAATCGGCATCTAATGCAGAAGCAACAATAAGTGCATCAAAATATTGAAACTGGTATTTTTTTATGAGAGTGTGCGCTACTCGAATAATATCGGCGCTCACCGGAATAATTTGACAGTTATCCAATAAAATGTCGATATACCAATGAGCTTGTCTTTGTCAAACTTCCAACGTTTTCGGCAAACATTAATAACTTCACTAAGGGATTGCGATGAAATGAAAGGAAACGGCAATATTAGTTCGAGTGAACGCAGTTTTCGCTCGCTGCTCCCTTCATCTAAGGCATACAAGAGAATATTCGAATCCAAAGCGTAATTACTCATAATCATTTGCTTCGTCGCGATTAAACTTATAGCCTTTCATATTTACCGTAAGTCCTTTTAATTCCGCCTCCAGTTCTGAAATTGTTTTTCCCGGCGGATTAAACAGGCTTTCGGTTTGCTCTCGCAGGATAAGTTCTATTGGTTTTCCAATCATTCTATCCGGGATAACAATACGTAATCTGTTTCTTTTGGGGATAATTATTTCTCGTATCATAATTAATTGAATTCTGTCGTGAAACAAAGTTAGTATTTCTTATTGAAATTTCGTCTTACCTTTGTCAAAGTTTAGAATTTTGACATAGATGTAGATTACCTCACTTTCGAGAAATTACTCAGAAAGAAATCGCCCGGCATCAACACACTTTTCAGTTTTCCATCGGGTTCGATCATCACGTAGAAATCAGTGTTTAAATGGTTGTCCTTTAGTTTAAGGAAGTTGTTTTCTTTTTGCCACGTTCCGGTCGAAAGCTCCAGCGAATAGAACTTAATGTTGTAATTTCCTTTTTCTGTAGTTGTAAAAGTAAATCCCGGAGTTAAATCGGATTGGAAATATCCGGTTTTGAAATTACTTGTATCGTTTTTTATTTTTTCACGATAACTCAGCAATTCCTCGCGCGAAAGGAAATCGTCTAAAATCGATATAGGTGAAGACGGCTTTTCGGAACTTCTTACAAAATAGTTCATTTGCATCCATCCGAATCCGTCTCTCACCATGAATACTTTATTTCCCGAAACAGGCTCCAGAGTTATTACATACTCATTTGTGCCATCGGTTAATTTGTAATCACCGTTGTCTTCCATGTTGTATTCTCCAAATGATAAAACTTGCGACATCATTAAGTCGGGAGCATTTTTGTAACTCATTTTTATCA
>CAKTUP010000085.1 GCA_934621705.1 uncultured Petrimonas sp. | reverse complement strand
ACCAATCCGGCCCTGTCGAGGCACATTATTACTTTTAGCTTTTGCAACGCCACGTCGTGAATTACCTGATCGTAAGCCCGTTGCATAAACGATGAATAGATGTTGCAAAACGGCACAAAACCTTCTTTCGCCAATCCGGCAGAGAACGTTACGGCGTGCGCTTCGGCAATTCCCACATCGAAAGCCCTGTTGGGGAATTTCTGCATCATATACGTCATGGACGAGCCGGTTGGCATTGCCGGTGTAATTCCGACAATTTTCTTGTTTCTTTCGGCAAATTCCACAAGCGTGTGCCCGAAGACGTCCTGATAAAGTTGCGGTTGGTCAATTCTGTTCCTTACAATTCGTTCTCCTGTTTCCTTATCAAACAGACCCGGAGCGTGCCATATAGTTGCAGCTTTTTCGGCCGGTTTAAATCCTTTTCCCTTAACCGTTTTAATGTGAAGCATCTTTGGCCCTTTCATATCCTTAATGTTTCGCAACACGCGGATAAGCCCCGGTAAATCGTGTCCGTCTATGGGCCCGAAATAGCGGATGTTGAATCCTTCAAACAGGTTTTGCTGGCGCGTAAGCAGCGATTTGATGCTGTTGTTGAAACGAAGCACCACATTTTTTTCTTTTTCGCTGATGAGTTTCCGCTTTTTAAATACCTGATAAACCTTGTTTCGGAATTTATTGTATTTGGAAGAAGTGGTCATTTTTACGAGGTAATCCTGAATACCACCCACATTGCTGTCGATAGACATATCGTTGTCGTTGAGGATGATAAGCAGGTTGTTCGGTTGCGAACAGGCGTTGTTGAGCCCCTCGTATGCCAGGCCCCCGGTCATGGAGCCATCGCCTATAATTGCCACTACCTGACGGTTGTCTTCTTTGTTTAACGATGCGGCCACAGCCATTCCCAACGCCGCCGATATGGATGTGGAAGCGTGTCCGGCAATGAAAGTGTCGTACTCGCTTTCGGTGGGATTGGTGAAGCCGGAAAGTCCGCCGAATTTACGGTTTGTATGAAAAACATCGCGGCGGCCGGTCAGAATTTTGTGTCCGTAAGCCTGATGCCCCACATCCCAAACCAGCCTGTCATAGGGCGTATTGAACAGGTAATGAAGCGCAACGGTAAGTTCAACGGTTCCTAAACTCGACGCAAAATGCCCGGGATTGTGCGAAAGTTGCTCAATGATAAACTCCCTCAAATCGGCGCAAACGTCTTCGAGTTGTTCCACGCTGTATTTTTTGAGGTCGGCCGGACTATTTATGTCTTGTAAATATTTCATTCTTTCTGTTTTCCGTTCGTTTTTGTTAAACGATAAATGCTTGTTTAAAGTTCAACGTTCAACGTTTGTTATACCCGTAATTCGTAACCCGCACTCGTTTAATTCGCCATTTCCGAGAAGAACTTGATGCGGACTAATCGAATTTCGGTTTCCGAATAGTCGGGCATTTCGTCCATAGCTTTCTCCAAATTATCGGTTTCGGCTTCCCTGAAGTATTCGTAAATGTCGTTAACCACATCAACATCTACCACTTCTTCCAGAAAATAATTGATGTTTATTTTTGTTCCCGAATAAACAATCGCTTCAACTTCCGATAGCATTTCGTTGAAATCTATGCCTTTGGATTCGGCTAAATCATCGAGTGCTACTTTTCTGTCGATGGCCTGCACGATGGAAACCTTAAGCTTGGATTTGTTGGCCACGGTTTTTACGCGCAAATCTTCGGGACGGATAATTTCGTTTTCCTCAACGTGCTTTTTAATGAGTTCGATAAACTCCTGCCCGTATCGTTTTGCTTTTCCAGCGCCCACGCCGGGAATATTCTGCAATTCTTCCAGCGTAACGGGGTAGGACGTTGCCATGGCCTCCAGCGATGCCGGCTGGAAAATAACGTATGGCGGTACGTTGAGTTTTTTGGATATTTTCTTCCTTAAATCTTTCATCATCGAGAACAACGCGGGGTCGGCTGCGCCGGAATTTCCGCCGCCGGATGTGATTACGCCTTCTTCCGATTCCAGTTCGTCCATCTCGTCATTGTCTTCGTCTTCTTCTTTTGTGATCTTAAAAGAAACGGGATTTTTCACGAAGTCTTTACCTTTTTTGGTAATTTTCAGAATTCCGTAATTCTCGATGTCTTTTTTAAGGTAGTTGTCAAGCAATGCCTGACGGATAACCGTTTCCCAAGTGCTATTCTCTTCGTCCGATCCCGAACCGAATTCATCCAGTTCGTTGTGCTCAAATGTTTCTATTTCGGAGGTTTCTTTTCCGAGCAGAAAATTGATCAGGTAATCGGCTTTGTGCTTTTCCTTGAGCACAGAGATTGCCTCTAAAACGGTAACAAGTAATTCTTTAGCTTCCACTTTTATTTTTGGATTTAGACAATTATCGCAATTTCCACAATTTGGTTCGTTGTAATCTTCGCCGAAGTAATGCAACAGCATTTTTCTGCGGCAGACGGACGTTTCGGCATAGGCGGCTGTTTCCAGCAACAGTTGTTTCCCAATTTCCTGTTCCGAAACGGGTTTTCCCTGCATGAAACGCTCCAGTTTTTGTAAATCTTTGTTGGAATAGAAAGCAATGCATTTGCCTTCGCCTCCGTCGCGCCCCGAGCGGCCGGTTTCCTGATAATAACCTTCGAGGCTTTTGGGGATATCGTAATGGATGACGTAGCGCACATCGGGTTTGTCGATCCCCATCCCGAAAGCGATAGTGGCCACAATTACTTCGGCTTGTTCCATCAGAAACGCATCCTGGTTGGAACTTCGCGAAGCAGCATCCATCCCGGCGTGGTAGGGCAAAGCCCTGATATCGTTCGCCTGCAGGATCTGCGAAAAATCGTCCACTTTTTTCCGGCTCAAACAATATACTATTCCCGATTTCGAGCCCTGCGACAGGATGTATTTGATGATTTCTCTGTCAACTTTATCGTTCTTGTCTCTTACTTCGTAATACAGGTTGGGACGGTTGAACGACGATTTAAAAACCTGGGCATCCAGCATTCCCAGCGTTTTCTGGATATCGTGCTGCACTTTGGGCGTAGCCGTAGCCGTTAAGGCGATTACCGGACGCGTACCTATCTCACTGATAATGGGTTTTATGCGCCGGTATTCGGGACGGAAATCGTGCCCCCATTCCGATATGCAGTGCGCTTCATCCACGGCGTAAAACGAAATAGGCACGCTTTGGAGAAACTCGATATTCTCCATCTTGGTAAGCGATTCGGGAGCCACGTACAACAGTTTGGTTTTCCCCGAAACGATATCGCGCTTTACGTCTTCTATCTCCTGCTTGTTCAACGATGAATTGAGAAAATGCGCAATTCCGTCTTCTTCACTGAAATTCCTCATCGCATCCACCTGATTCTTCATCAGGGCAATAAGCGGCGAAATAACAATGGCAGTTCCTTCGGAAAGCAAGGCCGGAAGCTGGTAGCAGAGCGATTTTCCGCCACCGGTAGGCATCAATACAAAAGTATCTTTCCCCGATAAAACACTCTCCATAATGGCTTGTTGATTGCCTTTGAAAGCGCTGAATCCGAAATATTTTTTGAGTCCCTTGTACAGATCTTTTTGCTTTTCCATAATAGAAGCAATTAAGCTTTTAATTAAAATACTTTAGTTGACAAGTTTTTAGTAAACAAGTTGACGGGTTTATTGTAAACGAGTGTAGCGTACCGGTGTTGAGCTTATTTACTCGTCAACACGTATACTATTCAACTGTATTTATGCAAAAGTATAAAAGTATTTTAAATTTCAAAACAAATCCAATTCAAAAATAAAAACTAAATTAGAGTATAAAGATTGAATAAACAAATTAGTAGTGTTAAAAATTTTACTTTTGAATTTTTGACACAGAAAAGCCCTTTCCTGAAACAGGAATTTACTCAAATAACGGCAAAAAAACGATTGTTTTTATGCTACTCTCAGGTGCCGGAAATCTGATTTTTCGAAATGTTTAACGGCGTATTCGCGCGTTACGTGCAGTTTTTTCTTCTCTTCCGACGGTATGTTGAACATAGCGTCTATCATTATACTTTCTACAATGGAGCGCAGTCCGCGCGCGCCGAGCTTGAACTCGATGGCTTTGTCCACGATATACTCGTAAACATCCTTATCGAATGTGAGCGCAACGTTGTCCATGGAGAAAAGTTTTTCGTATTGCTTGATGATGGAGTTTTTGGGTTCGGTGAGAATTCTCAGCAAAGCGTCTCTGTCTAACGGTTCCAGGTAGGTGAGAATAGGTAAACGGCCGATAATCTCAGGAATCAGGCCGAACGACTTTAAATCCATCGGAGTGATGTACTGAAGCAGGTTGTTACGGTCTATATCGGCGGTTTTTCCGCTGGCTGCGTAACCCACCACACGCGTATTCAACCTGTTGGCTATTTTCTTTTCGATGCCGTCGAAAGCGCCGCCGCAAACAAACAAAATGTTTTTGGTGTTTACCGAAATCATCCGCTGTTCGGGATGTTTGCGCCCACCTTGCGGCGGAACGTTAACTACGGCTCCTTCCAACAATTTTAGCAAGCCCTGCTGAACGCCTTCGCCGCTCACATCGCGGGTGATGGACGGATTGTCGCCTTTGCGGGCAATTTTATCTATTTCATCGATGAAAACGATGCCGCGTTCGGCAGCGGAAACGTCGTAATCGGCAACTTGCAGCAACCGCGTGAGAATGCTTTCGATATCTTCGCCCACGTAACCGGCTTCGGTGAGGACGGTGGCATCTACAATGGTAAACGGCACGCGCAGCAGCTTGGCGATGGTTCTGGCCAGCAGGGTTTTACCGGTTCCGGTGGCGCCCACCATGATGATATTGGATTTTTCGATCTCCACATCGTCCTTCACCGTTTTTTGCAGAATTCGCTTGTAGTGGTTGTAAACCGAAACCGATAGAAAACGCTTGGCGTTGTCTTGTCCGATTACGTATTGATCGAGAAACTCTTTTATCTGTTTGGGTTTGGGAAGCGAGTTGAGCGATATATCGGGTGTTGATTTTCCGCTGCTTTTGAAGGTTTCCAGCACAATTTCGTGCGCCTGTTCCGAGCACATATCGCAGATGTAACCCGATATTCCCGAGATAAGCAGGTTTACATCGTTTTCGCTTCTTCCACAAAAACTGCAATGGTTGCTGCTGTTTGCTTTTTTGGCCATTTTCTTATAGATTACCCCCGCCCCCAAAAGGGGAGTTTCAAGGGCTATGATTTATTGATTGTAGTCCGCAAAAGTCCCCTTTAGGGGATTTAGAGGTTATTTCTTTTTTATTAATATCTCGTCCACCATTCCGTATTCTTTGGCTTCGGAAGCGCTCATCCAGAAGTCGCGGTCTGAGTCGCGTGCCACTTCTTCGATGGGTTTTCCGGTATGAGTTGAGATGATTGAGTTTAATTCCTGTTTAATTTTTGCGATTTCGCGGGCGGTAATTTCAATATCCGATGCCTGTCCCTGCACGCCGCCGAGCGGTTGGTGGATCATTACGCGCGAATGCGGAAGAGCCATGCGTTTTTTGGGCGTTCCGGCAACAAGCAAAACAGCTGCCATGGAAGCCGCTATTCCGGTACAAATGGTGGTAACATTGCTGGAAATGAACTGCATGGTGTCGTAAATTCCGTAACCGGCATACACCGATCCGCCGGGCGAGTTGATGTAGATGGAAATGTCTTTTCCCTGATCGGCGGAGTCGAGATAGAGCAACTGCGCTTGAATTACGTTGGCGGTGTAATCGTCAATCTGTGTGCCGAGGAAAATGATGCGGTCCATCATCAAGCGCGAGAAAACGTCCATTTGAGCCACGTTAAGCTGACGTTCTTCGATAATGGTCGGGGAAATGTATCCGCCGCCGGCGCTTATTATTTTTGCATAGCCGTCTAAACGTGTACTGCTCATACCGAGGTGCTTAACGGCGTATTTTCTAAAATCAGTTTGCATAGGTGTTGTTTTTTTATCATCCCGCAAATGCGGAATACGATGTTAATAATTCTACTCGATTGAATGTTATGCAAATAAAATGCCAACTTTATCGAATCAGAAAGAATTAACAATATATTGGAAGCAAAGATATTTAATTTTGTCTGAGAAACAATATTATTCTTTATCTTCTTTTTTCTCTGTTTCGTTGTCTTCCGAAAGGAGTTTTTCGAAATCTTTCGATGAAATCTCTTTTTCGTTTACCTTAACGGTTTGTTTCAACCATTCCATCACCTTGTTTTCAACCACTTGGTCGTACATGTTGCGCACTGTGTTTTGGTCGCCCAGCATGCGTTTCACGTAGTTTTCAAGCACATCGGCCGGAACGTTGCTCATTCCGTATTGCGAAAATTGCGCTTTGGCCACTTCGGCTGCAAACGCTTCCACATCGGTGTTTTCGATTTTGATATCCTGTTCTTTTACGATTTTTTCTTTCGAAAGGTGAAATTTCAAATCTTCGGCAATTTTCGGATAATCGCTTTCGATGGTTTCTTCCGTATTTTTTTCGTTGGCAACTAACAACCAGCGTTTCAGGAAAGCGTCGGGAAATTCCACGTCTTTCAGTTTTTTAAGGATCAGCTCGCGTGCCGATTTCATAAACAGGTTATCGGCAGCGGGTTTGAACTGGTTGTTCAGCATTTCTGAAACTTTCGATTTGAAATCGTCTTCCGATGAAGCCACGCCTTCACCCAGCACCTTGTCGAACAACTCCTGATTCATTTCGGCTTCTTCGTAGCGGGTAACTTCCTGAATTTCGAATGTAAAATCGGAGTTGACTTCTTTCACATCGTCTTTGGAAATTTGCAACAACGATGATATTTCCGCGGCATTGTTGTCGTAAGCGGTTTTGGGGTTGAAAACGATGCTGTCGCCCACGTTCGCGCCCACGAATTTCTTTTTGGTTTCTTCGTCTTTGATGTACGACGGCATAATGATGCCGTTCTCAATTTTGAGCAGGTTTTCTTTGGGTTCGCCGTTGTCTATTTCCGTGATTTTTCCTTTCACAAGGTCGGTTTCAACAGCGGCTTCTTCCACTTTTTTATACGTTCCGTAATTTTGCTTGTAAGCATCGTATTGCTTGTCCAGCAAATCGTCTTCGAGCTTCACGTTGTAATACGTGAGCGCATCTTTTTTGTTCAGCGGCAGTTCAAACTCGGGAGCCAGCGCAACGTCGAACTTAAATTCGAAATTTTCGTCTTTATCAAAATCAATCGTTTTTTGTTCTTCTTCGTTTGGCAGCGGTTCACCCAGAATATTCAGGTTATTGTCTTTGATATATTTATACAATTCATTGCTTACCAGTTTGTTGATTTCTTCGGCAAGAACGGATTTTCCATACATTTTTTGGATAATTCCCTTGGGAACTTTTCCCTGGCGAAAACCGGGGATATTGGCTTTGTGACGAAATTGATTCAGCGATTTGTCAACGTTTTCTTGATAATCAGGTTTTTCTAATTCAATGGCGATGATGCCGTTCACATTGTCTGTTTTGTTGAGTGTTACCTTCATTTGAACTGTTTATTTTGTCTTTTATGTTTTGTTTTTGTTTGACTATCAATCGGTTTAAATACTAAAAACCGATTTTTCAAAATTGGATGCAAAAATACGCTTTATATTGGTAACTGCAAAAAATATTTGATGCTTAATTCTTTAAACAATGCAAAATAAGCCGTTCGCATTCACCCGATTTTGCCTATCTTTGCGGCTTGAAATTACGAAGTATGCAAAAAATGCTCGAACATAGCTCAAACCGGACAAGGATTTTTTATTTATTCCTGTTTTCGTTAATGGGTTCGTTTGTAGCGAGCGCCGTTTTATTTTTGGCTGGCACAGCTCAGCCTGATTTTCAGGGTAGTATCTGGTATTTTAGGTTCAGTATTATTTTGCAGGATATTTTTATGATGTTTTTGCCGGCTTACACCGTTTGCCGATGGATTACGGATAATCCGATGCAGATGCTCGGTGTGAAAAAGACTGGAGAAATGCCGCAAGGACTTTTCTACGGGCTTCTGATTTTTTTGGTTTCTTATCCGGCGATAGCCGTTGTAGCACAATGGAATGAGCAAATGACATTTCCGGAAGCATTAAAAGGAATCGAAACGTGGATGCGCCAGTTGGAGGATTCGGCCAAACAGGTTACCGACCTTTTTCTGTCGGGAAAAACGGTCTGGGATTTACTCTTAAATGTATTGATTATCGCAGCCGCGGCAGCTTTTGTGGAAGAGTTGTTTTTTCGTGGCGCTTTGCAGCAGTTTATTGAAAAATGGTTGCGAAACGGGCACCTGGCGGTGTGGATAGGGGCATTTATTTTTAGTGCAATACATTTGCAATTTTACGGTTTTTTCCCGCGATTACTGATGGGAGCCGTGCTGGGATATTTGTTTCTTTACTCGCGAAATTTGTGGATTCCCATACTGTATCACTTTGTGAATAACGCTACCGTGGTTGTGGTTACTTACTTTTGGGGTGAAAGCAACTTTCTGGAGCAACTGGAAGATAAACCGTTGACGTGGGCATCGTTTGTTGTAATGATCGCCAGCGGAGTGTTGACGTATTTCGTGTTTTTACGATACAAAAAACTATTTAAAAAAGATGATTCAAATTAGAGATACCATATTGTCTGACGATATTTTTGACGAGCATTTTATTTGTGATTTGCATAAATGCAAAGGTGCGTGCTGTGTGGAAGGCGACTCGGGAGCACCGTTAGAACAGGAAGAATTTGAGCAGATAAAATCGATTTTGCCCGAAATCTGGGACGACCTTTCGCCGCAGGCGCAACAACTTATCGAAGCGCAAGGCATTGCTTATACCGACTACGACGGTGAGTTGGTAACATCCATTATAAACGGCCGGGAGTGCGTGTTTACCTATTTCGACGAAGACGGAACGTGCAAGTGCTCCATTGAAAAGGCGTATCGGGAAGGACGGATTTCGGTGCAGAAACCTATTTCGTGCCACCTTTATCCCATTCGTTTGCAAAAACTTAGTGAATTTACGGCAGTGAATTACAATCGGTGGTCGATTTG
>CAKTUP010000084.1 GCA_934621705.1 uncultured Petrimonas sp. | reverse complement strand
GTCATACATTGAGAAAAACCTATAACGTATTCTTTCTGTCTTTGGTCTTGACTGCAAGCCATAAAAAGAATGATTGCTAAAAGCAAAATAGTGATATGATAAGGTTTTACTTGCATGATAAAAACATGATGTAAAGCAATAAAGTTAATGAAAATGTCTTTGTTTGTTTTATTCTTTCTTTTTTATTATCGCTTTTATCCCCTTCCCCACAAAAAAAACCACGATCAGCACAAAAATAATAAACGCTCCCGACGGCACGTTCAGGTAATACGACAACAACAACCCCACCACACACGCCACAAAACTGATTCCTACGGAAAGGGAAATGATGCGGGAATAATTCACAGTAAAAAGGTTAGCCGTCATTTGCGGAACGGTAATAAGCGACATCAGCAGCACGATTCCCACCAAGCGAATGCTCAACACGATAGTAACCGCAACGAAAAGCATCATCGCGTACTCTATAAACTGGGTATTTACCCTTCGGGTTTGAGCAAATTGCGTATCAAACGAGACGGATACAATGGCATGATAATTAACGATAAAGAACAAAAAAAGAATGCCGGAAAGTATAACAAGTGAAACAATATCGGTTTGGGTGATGGTGAGAATATTACCAAAAAGATATTCAGATAAGTTAGGGGCATAGCCCGGTGTAAGAAACGTGAGCATAATCCCTATCGCCATTCCCAGCGACCAGAAAACGGCAATGGCTGAATCTTCGCGCACGCCTTGTTTTCGCGACAACCATTGAATACCAAAAGCCGAAAATGCCGAAAAAACCATCGCCGAAAAGATGGGATTTAATCCGAAATAAAAACCAATCCCCAATCCGCCAAACGACGCGTGCGTAATTCCGCCGCTAATAAAAACCAGCCGCCGCGTAACCACATACGTACCAATAATGCCGCAGGCAATGCTCGCGAAAAGGCTTCCAAGCAATGCATTCCGAAAAAAAGCGTAGTTCAGTAATTCGAGGACGTTCATTTGTTACGGGTTACGAGGTGCGACCTCCCCTCAATCCTCTCCCAGAGAGGGGAAGCGGTGCGCATTTCATCGTTTGTCCAATGTTTAAAAGCTCTGTTTATATATATCTTTACTACCGTTTATCAAATTCTTTTTCGTGCGGTAATCCAACGCTCCCTCCCTTTTGGGGAGGGCTGGGGAGGGGCTTAAATCGTGAATCGTAATTTGTTACGCATGCATTTTTGCTTCGCGTAAATCGTTGACAAGAAGTACGATTTCGTCTTTCATCTGGTCGGGAACGGCTATCTCGCGAAGTTGCAGGCTGCGCACCCATCGCGGCTTTTCTTCGTCCACGATAGTATAGAAAACATCGCGAAACTCTTCCACTTCTTTGTCGGTATAGTTGCCGGAATCACGGAAATGGAAACGATCGAGTTCTTCGTCGTCAAAATATTCGGGTTCTTCAACGAAAGCGGCTATCAGGCTGTCTTTTTCGCACACTTCGTGTGCGCCGCAGCACCCGCTGTCTTTCTCCTGCCGAGTTCTCACGTCTATGGAAGGCATCGGCGTTTCGCGTTCCTGCGTGTTTCCTTTCTTTCGTTGTATGGCGTTTGAAACGTACAGCGCCAGAATAAAGAACACTATAATACCAATTAAAATATATAAACTTATCATATAATTATTCCTTTCATTCTACCGTAATGAATTACAATTGCTAAATCCCCATCGGGGCAATGGTTTTTTCAGACCGTTTCTTTCTCTTTAGTTTTGATTTCAAAACGGCTTTATCTTTTAGTCGATTCTCTTTGGATTTGCGAATAAATTCACTGATTGTCAATTCTTCTTCTTTTGTTAAAGGTTTTTCGCCACCAATGAAATCCACATCCAATTCTACGGTTTTATTTTTCATTTGTTTATATTTTATTTTCACATTATGCCCACATAGAACTCACAATAATCATACTCTCGTACGTGGCTGATTCATCTGCTCGTTTCATTTGGATAATATTTATTTGTTAATCTTAATGCCGCAGTTGTATCAATTATCATAATTCTTCCCCCTGCGTGAATTGCACCCAAAGATTGTTCATAGTGATTAATCAATTGGCTTTTTGCAACAAATGACACATTTCCTTCGTATCCTTTTTGAAAAGAAATCTTACAGGCAAAAGCAACCAAATTTCCCGGAACTCCTGTGTAAACCTTCTCCTTTCCTTTATTGAAAGGTGCGCTTTCAATCAAATGCATATAAACGTGGTCAAATCTGATTTCTAAGCTTATCAATCCCTGAATTATATTTTCGTTTTGGTGAATTGTCAATTTATAAACAGTTCTCAAAGGATTTTTAAACTCGTTTTTCCAATTGAAATTCCATCCATTCTTTTTCAAAACTGTTTTTAATTCAGAAACATTATTCACAAGAGTCACATCAGTGGCAAAACTATCACCTGTTATCACATTTTGGATTGAGTTTGTCAACTTATCAATCACAAAATCAAGGCCTGATTTCTCTGCACTTTTCATATCCTGAAATACAAAATCCCGTTAAATTTATAAATAGCGCATTGTCAACTTGTGAAGTCGCAAAACATTCAGGTCTCTATGTAATTTCCACAATCCTAAAACCCGCCTTTCTTAAATCGTCCCAAAAATTCGGATACGATTTGCTTACCACGTGCGGGTCATTTATCAGTATGGACTTAAAGGGAATGGCTGCCGGCGCCAGCGACATGGCCATCCGGTGATCGTCGTACGTGTCGATTGCCGCGTTTTCTTCAGGAAAGCAGCGTTCGCCATCCCATTCCAGCATTTCGCTATCGGTTTCGCGCAACACGAATCCCAGTTTCTTCAATTCGGTTTTCAGCGCTTCAATCCGATCCGTTTCTTTGATTTTTAGGCTTTGAACGCCCGAAAATATAAACGGTACATTCAGAAAACAACAGGTAGCGGCAAAAGTTTGCGCCAAATCGGGTTCGCCCACGAAATTATGGAAAAACTTTTTGTTCGGTTTTCTCACTTTTCTGATAATTACACCTTCGGGAATAAATTCCGTAGTTACACCCAAGTCGTTAAAAAGACTGGTCAGATAAGAATCACCCTGATAACTGTCTTTTCGCAATCCCAGCAACGTTACTTCGGCGGCGGGACAGAGCGCTGCCATTTCGTACCAGTAAGATGCGGCCGTCCAGTCGGATTCCACTTTGAAAATTACCGGTTGGTAGTTTTGTGGCTTAATTACAATTTTACTCCCTTCCCATTTGACGTGCACGCCGTACTCTTCCATCAATCGGATGGTCAGGTTGAGGTATGGTTTCGAGATAACATCGGTTTTAAGGTTAATTATCAAGCCTTTTTCCATGGTGGGAGCCACCATCATCAGCGCCGAAACAAACTGCGAACTGATGTTTCCGGAAACATATACTTCGCCGCCCTTCAATCTTTTTCCTTTGATTTTCAACGGTGGATAGCCATCGTTTTCGAGGTATTCAATATCGGCATCCAACGCTTTCAACGTATCCACAAGCGGATAAATGGGGCGTTCGTGCATTCGTTTCGAGCCTTTCAGAATCCACTCTCCGTCCATTCCGGCCAAAAATGCGGTAAGAAAACGCATGGCTGTTCCCGCTCCTTTCACGTCGAAAATATTGGAATCGGAATTAAACGCGTCGATAATAACTTGCGTGTCTTCGCAATCCGAGAGATTTTCGGCCGGCTTGGTGTTAAAACTTAACGCATTCAGCAAAAGAATGCGGTTGCTTATACTTTTTGAAGCCGGAAGTTCGATAGTTACTTTTAATTTTTCGGGCGGATATATCTTATATTGCATGCTATGCGCTATTTTTCTGCAAAATTACTAAAAAAATACGGAGTGTTAAAGCAATGGATTGCCTTTAGGATTATTTAAACAATGGGTTGCCATCGAAGACGTTAAAAACCGTCAACCGATTAATCCGTATAAAAATATCAAGGCAATTGCAATCGGCGCCAGGAACTTAAGAATGAAACTGTATGCTTTGAGGAAAGAGATACCGAATTTTATTTCCCCATTGTTGGTCAGTTGTGCATAAACAATTTTCTTATCGAGATACCATCCCACGAAAAGCGAAATAAACAATCCGCCCACGGGAAGCATTACTTTTGCAGATACTACATCCAGAATATTGAAAAATTGCGATGAAATGGCGGAAATTGTTCCTAAAATCAATACTCCAACCACAACAAAAAGAAGGGCTTTTTTTCGGCTCACTTTATGTTCTTCGCTGATATAAACCGTAACGACTTCCATTAGTGAGATAGTGGAAGTGAGCGCGGCAAGCGCCAACAAGAGGAAGAACATCGCCGACCAGATCATTGAACCCTGCATTTGGTTGAAAAGTTCGGGAACGGTGATAAAGAGCAATCCGGGGCCGCCGGCAACCAACTCTGAAACAATGGTGTCGGGATTAGCCGTGAGCGCGAAAGCCGACGGAAAAATGACCATTCCGGCCAAAAGCGCCACCAGCGTATCGAGAACCGATACCTGCACGGCGGTTTTGGTTAAATTTGTATTGTCCTTAAAATAAGAGGCGTAAGTGAGCATGCAGCCCATTCCCAGCGAAAGGGAGAAAAATGCCTGCCCCATGGCATCGAGGAAAACGGTGGATTTTACTTCCTGAAAATCAGGTTTGAAAAGAAAATCGATTCCCGCTTTTGCACCTTCGAGCGACATTGCTCTGACTACCAAGATAATGAGAAGTAAAAACAACACCGGCATCATTATTTTTGCCGAACGCTCGATTCCTTTTTGCACACCGGCAAAAATAAAATAGGCCGTGAGAAAGACGAAGAAGACCATCAATCCGATTTGCTTGGGACTGTTTGTGAGCAACGTGTTGAAGTTGGCCGAAAAATCGTTGACATTCTTCAAACTTCCGGTAACGGATTGAATGATATAATCGACCGTCCAGCCGCAAACAACCATATAAAATCCCAGAATGATAAATCCGGTTAGAACGCCGAGCCGGCCAACCCATTTCCATTGTGTGCCCGGGGCAAGTTTGTCGAATGCGCCTGAAGCATTGGCTTTGGAGGAACGGCCGATTAAAAATTCGGCCACCATAAGCGGAATTCCGAAAAACAGAATGCACGCGATGTAAACGATAATGAAAATGGCGCCGCCGCCATCGGCAGTTTCGCTTGGGAAACGCCAAATGTTTCCCAATCCCACGGCGGAGCCTGCCGCGGCAGCCACCATTCCTAATTTTGAACCGAACGTTGATCTTTTTTCGTTCATTGCTGTAGTGTATTTATCTGACAAATACCCATTTGTCGTTGGTGGAGAGTTGCGGATAGTAAAGGTAGTTTTCGTAATCGAAGGCTTTCACTTCTTCGCCCACTTTCAGTTGGTTTTTGATGATGAACCGCGCCAACAGTCCACGCGCTTTTTTGCTGTGAACCACGATTTGTTTGAACTCGTTGCCTTCCTGCTGAAGAAAGTTTATTTCGATAATCCGCGTGCCTTTAGGCAGCAGCTTTTTATTCACCGCTTTCGAGTATTCTTGCGAGGCTACGTTGATGATAACTTTCTCGTCTTTTGCCAGCCTTTTGGTAAGGTATTGATTGACGTCGTTTTGCCAGAAATCGTAGAGATCTTTATAACCTGCAGGTTGGATTTTTCGGAAGAATTCCAACCGGTAAGGTTTTATTTGGTCAAAAGGTTTGAGAACGCCGTAAAATCCGGATAGAATATTTAGGTGTTTCTGAGCAAAAGCGATATCTTCTTGGGTGAAGTCGTGCGCATTCAGCCCTTTGTAAGCGATGCCGTCGTATGCCAGCGAAGCTGCGCGAAGCGGTGTTTTTTTGAAATTGAATGACTGGAAATAGCCGTACACCCGTTGGGCGATATCGTGGTTGACTTTCATTTTTTCAGCGATATCGGTTTCCGAAAGTTTTTGGCAGACAGCGAGAACTTCTCCCGTTTTTTCAGAAAAAACCGGCTTGGTAGTTTTTATATTTTCTTCCCGCGCACTGAAATCCATTAGTTTGGCGGGGGACATGATGATTTGCATATTTTTTAGTTAGATTGTTAGAACAAAGAGCACAGAACAAAGACTTTTAGAACGATTACTTTAACTTTTGTATGATTTCGTTTGCATTTAGTTTGATCAGGGAAAAAGCGAACCACTTCTTGCCCAAATCTTTGAGCGACGCACCAATGTGATAAACGGTTTTGTTGTCCAATATGAGGAAACGGTCGTGCGATTTTGTAAATATTTTCACGCCAATCGGGGCGTATTGGGTATTGAATTTCTCGATGTCGAGTTGCAATTGTTTCGATATTTTTGAGGTGAAAACCGTTGCGGAAACATCTTTCTGTCGTTTCGAAAGTAAAAACAACACGCTTTCGTCAATGTAATTGTCGATGAGCACAATCTCTTTTTCGGCAGATTTTACCAAATCCGAAACAAATTTGTGTGCATCAAAAATTTGTCCGTCGAAGAAAATTCCGTGCAACGGCGGAAGCGATGTTTTTAGCAGCAAATCAAACTTTTGGTCGTGGTCGTGCAGTCGTTGCTCGATACGCTCAAAACGTTGGTTGGCAGCGTATCCGCGTAACAGATAATCTTTCAAAATGCGGTTTGCCCAAATGCGGAATTGAGTGCCTCGCTGCGATTTCACGCGGTAACCAACGGAAATGATGACGTCGAGATTGTAAAATTCAATATTCCGGCGTACTATTCTGTTGCCCTCAGATTGAACTATCAAGAAATACTTGACAGTTGAATTCTTATCCAACTCTTTCTCTTTGAAAACGTTGTTGATGTGCAAGCTGATATTTTGTTTTGTTGTTTCAAACAATACCGTCATTTGGCTTTGCGTCAGCCACACCGTTTCTTCCTCGATCCGCACTTCGAGTTGCAGTGCTTCATCGGCCTCGTAAAGTATTATTTCACTGTTGCTGCTCATCTTTTTAATATTTTTCAATCGGGCAGAACTACGTAAACCGTCTCACGTTTTTCCTAAACCACAACTTAAAAACAGGATCGTTAAAGCTGACTGTTTTGCCCGAAATATCAATTAATTCTTTATTTTCGAGTGCTGTTTTAAGTCGCTTGATATTTGCTGAAGTTCCTAATTGATAATGATGCAAGTTTTCTTTTCGTGTAAATTCGGATGTTAAACCGTCAGCAATAGCGTGCAGGAAATTGAGCTGATAAGCCGTTAATCCATCAATATACTTGAAATAAAGCATCGAGTTTTGATTGAATAAATCGGTATAAGCAGCTTCAAAATCAGCATCGGTAGCTTTTTTATCGGTTTGCACCCAAAGAAGCCAAGCAAGTTGCTGCACATACGACGAATGATTTTCCACCGTAACGCATACTTTTTCGGCAAGTTCTCGCGATATTTCCTTTCCGGTAACTTCAAATCGATGACAAATAAAATCCACCCAATGAGCCGTATCTATTTTTTGCAGGTACATCACATCACCAAACTTGTAAAACGGCATACTTTGTTTGGAAAAAAGTTTGGTCATTAAATGCTGCTTACTTCCATAAAGACAATACGTTGCGTTTTTATGCAATTGCCAGGCCGAACGCAACTTTCGCTGAAAATGGAGTGAGTTTTCAAATTCTGCAATTTGCTGAAATTCATCCAGACAAACTACGATGCGCACACCTTTTTCATTCGCTATTTTTTGTGGAAGATTTAATACTTCTTCGGTTCGCTGCGGATTGGAAAAATCGAACGAAAGCGAAAAATCGGTCATTGGGTCAACTCCAAAACTGATTTTCGGCACCAATCCCGATAAAAACTGCCTGGCGTTACTTATCCACTCTTCCCATTTACTCGCGGTTTGCTTAATTATCTCGGTGGCAAACAGCGTATAAAATTCTTCATCGGTTCGACAAGCAAATACATCAATATTTACAACTTTAATGTTGGCGGAACGCGCTTCTTCGCTCACTTTATGTACAAGCGATGTTTTCCCCCATCGGCGCGGTGAAATCAAAATCGTATTAACACCGTGCATGAAATTAGCCAGCAGCCGCTTAACATCTTCTTCGCGATCGGTAAACCATTCGCCCGATGTAGCTGAGCCAAAAACAAACGGATCTTCCATAAGCTTATCTTTTTTAAACAAAGATAAGTAAAAAAACAATTACAAACAACTTTGTTACAAACAACTTTGTTACAAACATATCAATTAATACAAAAAAAGATTGATACTCAGTAATAAAAAACACATACTCAGTCTCGTCAAGTCTTCCGTTCACATTTTACAACTCTCAAACTCGCCACTCTACCCCATCTTTCGTATCTTTAATTTCCACGCCTGCAGCTTTCAGCTGATCGCGAATCATATCCGATGTCGTCCAATCTTTGTTCTCCCGTGCAGTCTTGCGGATATCAATAATTAAGTTCATCAACCCGTTAATTACATCGCCTCCGGCGTTCGCTTCGCTTTCGTCAATCAATCCCAAAACATCGAAAACGAATGTCTGCATTAAATTTTTCAAATTATCAATATCGACTGCTGTGAGCGTTTCCGTTTTATCGACTGCCGAATTGATAACCCTTACGGCTTCAAACAGTTGTGCGATAAGCACCGGACTGTTAAAATCGTCGTTCATGGCATCGTAGCAATTCTTGCGAATTTCACCGATATTGACAGTCGATGCTTTTGAAGGCTCAATTTTCGCTATTCTCTTTATGCTTTCCATCAGTTTTTTGTACCCTTTTTCGGCCGCCTGCAACGCTTCGTTACTGAAATCGAGCGTGCTGCGGTAATGCGATTGCGCCATAAAAAAGCGGACACTCATAGGGGAGTATCCCCGCTCCAGCAACGGATGATCTCCGGTAAATAATTCCATGGGCAGAAATCCGTTTCCGGCCGTTTTCGACATGCGAACCCCATTTACCGTAAGCATATTGGTGTGAACCCAGTATTTCACGGGTTCAACGTGGTTGCAAGCCTGCGATTGAGCGATTTCGTTGGTGTGATGAGTGGCCTGCAAATCCATTCCACCGCCGTGAATATCGAAAGTAGTACCCAGATATTTGGCGCTCATGGCAGAACACTCAATATGCCAGCCGGGAAATCCCCAACCCCAGGGTGATGGCCATTTCATCAGCGTTTCGGGTTTGGCTTTTATCCAAAGCGCAAAGTCCAATCGTCCTTTTTTCTCGTCCTGACCACTCAGTTCGCGTGTTCCTT
>CAKTUP010000083.1 GCA_934621705.1 uncultured Petrimonas sp. | reverse complement strand
CTACCAATCTTTCGCCGGCGGCGTTGAGCACGTAGAACCGGCGGATTTTGCATTGGGGGCAGAGGAGATTTTTCATAGTTGGGTTCCGAGTTTCGTGTTACGGGTTTCGAGTTACAGGGGTACCGATGATGATTCGCAACACACAAAATAAATCGTAAATCGTAATTTAAAATTGTAAATGGTTTAACAGTCTATCAGTCTTTTGTCGTCTATCTTAATTCTTGTATCCTTGTTCTTTGGTCATATATCCTTAAAGGTGGAGCTTGGGCTTATTCTCCCGAAACCCGCAACTCGGAACCCGCAACCCGTTTCGCTTCCTGCCAAATCTCTTCCATTTCTTCCAGCGTCATATCTTTGAGCGAACGCCCCTGTTCCTTTACTTTCTTTTCCATGTAATTGAAACGGTAAATGAACTTTTGATTGGTACGCTCCAGCGCGTTATCGGGGTTGACTTTGTAGAGCCGGGCGGCGTTGATAATGCTGAAAAGCACATCGCCGAATTCTTTTTCGGTGTTGTCTTCGTCTAAGTTTTCTATTTCGGTTTCGAGTTCATCGATCTCTTCTTTTACTTTGTTCCACACATCGTGGCGCTGATTCCAGTCAAATCCCGAGTTCCGGGCCTTATCCTGAATGCGATATGCTTTCACCAGTGAGGGCAACGCAGACGGAACGCCATCCAACACCGTGCCGTTTCTCCCTTTTTCTTTCAACTTTATTTGTTCCCACGATTTTTCCACGAAACTTGCCGAATCGGCTTGTAAATCGCCAAACACGTGCGGATGACGGAAAACGAGCTTGTCGCAAATGGCGTTGCATACATCGGCAATATCAAACGATTGCTTTTCTTCGCCAATTTTGGCATAAAAAACCACGTGCAACAGCAAATCGCCGAGTTCTTTTTTAATCTCGTCGTTGCTGTTATTGATGATGGCTTCCGCCAATTCGTACGTCTCTTCTATGGTGTTGGCACGAAGGCTTTCGTTGGTTTGCGCGTTGTCCCACGGGCATTTTTCGCGCAGTTCGTCCATAATGTCGAGCAGGCGGCCAAAGGCTTCGAGTTTTTGTTCTCTCGTATTCATATTTAAACAGTAGAGACGCGATGCTCGCGTCTAAAAGAAGCAGAGACGCATTCAATGCGTCTCTACCAAAGTGTTGTTATTTCTTGAAATTTCGTAATCCGGTTTCGAGGAAATTCACGTAATTGGCGATGTTTTCATCGAAAGCATGCGATGGTGCAACGGGTTTACCTGAGTGGTCAAGGATCACATAATACGGTTGCGACTGTGCACCAAATTTATGCCGTTGCAGGTAACTCCACTTGTCACCGATGGTTTTCAACTTGGTAGTTCTTCCGTTTTCATTCACGTCCATAATTTCGGGAAGCCTTGTGCGCTCATCCGTCATCAGTGTGATGTAAACAAACTCGTCGTCGATTAATCCTTTTACCTGTTCATCCACCAAAACAGTGGCATCCATCTTGTGGCAGTTCACGCATCCGTGGCCACCGAAAGCAACCAAGGCAGGTTTTCCGGATTGAATGGCTGCGGCCATTCCGGTTTCATAATCGTCGTAAACCGTATTGAGAGTTACTTCGTTCAACTTGAAATCCTGCGTCGATAAAGGAGGCAGAATAGAACTTATGGGTTTAAGCGGTGCGCCCCACAATCCGGGGATCAGGTACATAGCAAATGCTAACGAGAATATCGACAGGAATAACCGGGGAATGGTGACGTGAGGAACGTCGCTGTCGCCGTGGAATTTCAGTTTTCCAAGCAGGTAGAAGCCCAAAATACCGAAAATAACGATCCACAGAACAAGGAATATATCGCGGTTGAGAATTCCCCATCCGTTCGATAAATCCGCTACCGATAAGAATTTCAGCGAAACTGCCAGTACGATAAAACCGAGCACCACTTTCACGGAATTGAGCCAGCTTCCCGATTTGGGTAACGTTTTTAGCCACGACGGGAAAACAGCAAACAACGTGAACGGAATGGCTAAAGCGATGGCAAAACCAAGCATTCCGATAGCCGGAGCGAGATAGCTTCCTTGCGTGGCGGCTTCAACCAGCAACCAGCCGATAATGGGTCCCGTGCACGAGAAAGAAACCAACGCCAGCGTGAAGGCCATAAAAAAGAGGCTGACCAAACCCGATGTGTTGTCCACTTTGTTGTCCATTTTGTTTGTCCACGATGCCGGAAGCACCAATTCGAACGCGCCCAGGAAAGACATCGCGAAAACGAGCAGCAAGGCGAAGAAAATAAGGTTGAATACCGCGCTGGTAGCCAGGTTATTTAGCGCGCTTGCTCCGAAAATCGCAGTAACGAGTAATCCTAAAGCCACGTAGATCACAATAATGGAAACTCCGTAAACGGCTGCATCGGCAACGGCTTTTTTACGAACTTTTTTATTTCTGTTCAGAAAGAAACTTACGGTAATGGGTATCATCGGCCACACGCAAGGCGTAATCAATGCGGCAAAACCCCACAACAAGCCTTTCAGGAAAATGCTCCACAGCGATGAACCACTATCGTGTTGCGAACCAAACGAATTTAACTCTTCGGTTACGGGTGTCCAGAGCAGTTCCTTGTCCACTTCAACAGGCGCTGCTGCCACCGGAGCAGGAGTCTCCGAAGCATCAGTGGAAAGGTTTTCCACCGGAGTGATTGCCGTGCCGGCTTCGCCGGTTGATGCAGCTACGGTAACTGTTTTGGGTAAATCGGTCGATTTAAAGGAAAAATCGACAGGCAGGGGCGGAGTACAGCTTTTGTCGTCGCACGCCTGAGCACGTACGTCGCCGGCGATTGAAAAGGCTTCTTTGTCGGTAACCTTGATGCGTTGCACAAATCTGGCAGAGTTGTCGAACGTGCCGATATTCATATTGAAAACAGGATCGAACTTTACGGTTGCCTGTTTGCCAACGGCGTGAAACTCACCAACGGCTTCGGCTCCTTTTATTTCATCGAAACTCAACGATGTAGGATACGGTCCGTTATCGGGGATTTCGGAGTCGTACATATGCCATCCTTGTTGTATGGTGGCATCGGCTACAACTTCAACTTCGCCGTTTCCTTTATCCTGTAAACTGAATTTCCAACTGATGACATTTTGCGAGAATACCTGAGACAGTATAAAAAGCAAAAATAAAGAAGTAATTGTTCTTTTAAGATTCATTATTTGAGTGGTTTTACGATTTAACGTGCAAAGATAATAAAAGTTGAGAAAATCTCAACTTTTATATCCGGGATATCCAGAAAAATCAATTTCTTACACAGTTTGCCTCGCCGGAAACCAATGCCGCGTACTATTCGCTATTTTCACCAGCGAAAGCATCACCGGAACTTCTACCAGCACACCCACAACGGTTGCCAATGCAGCGCCCGAATTCAGTCCGAAAACGGCAATGGCTACTGCCACGGCGAGTTCAAAGAAATTGCTGGCACCGATCATTCCGGCAGGAGCGGCTATATCGTGCGACAGTTTCCACGCTTTCGCCCATCCGTAAGCGATAAAAAAAATAAACAGCGTTTGCAACACCAGCGGAACGGCTATAAGCACAATGTGCAACGGATTGTTGAGAATGGTTTCGCCCTGAAACGAGAAAAGAATGATTAACGTGAGCAACAATCCGATAACGGTGGTGTTGTTGAATTTTTTGATAAATACGTTATTGAAATACTCGATTCCTTTTCGATGAATGATTGCCCGTCGCGTGATGATTGCCGCGGCAAGCGGAATTACGATGAACAACACGACCGACAGAATCAGCGTATCCCACGGAATTGCGATGCCGCCGATACCGAGCAGGAATTTCACGATGGGAATGAACGCGAACAGAATAATTAAGTCGTTTACAGCTACTTGAACCAATGTATAGGCGGCATCGCCCCGCGTGAGATAACTCCACACAAAAACCATTGCCGTACACGGCGCCGCGCCCAGCAAAACGGCGCCGGCGAGGTATTGATGCGCCAGGTCATCGGGGATAAACGATTTGAACACGATGAAGAAAAACAGCCACGCCAGCCCGAACATCGTGAACGGTTTTATTATCCAATTGGTGATAACCGTAATTAAAATTCCTTTGGGGCGTTTGCCCACGTTTTTCACGCTGTTAAAATCCACTTTCATCATCATCGGGAAGATCATGAGCCAAATGAGAATAGCTACCGGAATGGATACGTTGGCGTATTCAAATTTGCTGAGAGTTTGGGGAATAACGGGCAAAAACCGTCCGATGGCTACGCCGACAACAATGCACAGCGCAACCCAAAGCGTCAGGTATCGTTCGAAAAAACCGATGCCTTTTTGTTTCTGTTTCATGTGATTACTTGCTAATGATTTTTGGTTTTATTTCTTCTTCGTAAAGTTTACGAAATTCGGAATGAATCTCATCGCGTACGCGGCGAAACTCGCTTTCGATAAACTCGGGTGTGCCCACGGCGTGGCTTGGGTCGTCGAAGCCGATGTGCAGGCGTTTTTTCACTTTCCCGATAAATGCCGGGCACACTTCGTTGGCGCCGCCGCAAACGGTGATCACGTAATCCCACTCGTCGTGGAGGTATTTATCCACCTGGTCGGATGTGTGATGGCTGATGTCGATACCCACTTCGGCCATAGCTTTTACCGCTCCGGGATTCAGTTTCCCCGATGCTTCTGTTCCGGCGGAACATACCGTGATATTCGGATCGAACGATTGCAGAAATCCGTGCGCCATTTGACTGCGGCAACTGTTTCCGGTGCAAAGAATTAAAATTTTCATACTGAGTTGATTTTATAGAAGAAGAAAGGCCGGTGTAATTATGGGGGGGTGAAAGGCAATTTATTTGCTCTGCAACACACCGATTACAAATCGGCCGCGAACGGGGGTACCCTAAAACCCAACATTGCCAAAGCTTTTCACTTTGGCAATGTCCGGATTCAAATTACTTACTGCTCTTCCGCGGGCGGTTCTTCGGGGTTTTTTCCGCTGCGCCGGCGAATGGCGGTGTTGGTGGTCGCGATAACCTGCGCTACTGCGTCGGCAAAGTGCGTGTGGGTATCGGGACTGACCATTTTGCTCACTTTCAGGTACGGCACAAGCCGTGCGTTGATGAGTTCCAGCAGCGGTTTTTTCAACTCGCTTGCCGTTGCGCCTTCGGCGTTGAGTGCCATGGCTTTTTCGTAAGCCACCCGTTTTGCGGTGAAGTTGGTTTGTGCCGTGCGCACATTGCCGATGGCATCGGTTACGCCCGGCAGGGCATTGATGTGCGGTTGCAGCGCGGGTGCCGCTAGGTCCATCAGCAGGGCTTCGATGTTCGACGATTGGTCGGCATAGTTGAGACGAAGAATTTTCAGTTTGTATTTCGCCATCACGTCATACAACGCTTTTCCGGCCGTGCTGTACAGGTCCAGCGGCATCGCGCTGTATCCTTTTAGCACGGCGTTGAGGGCGCGCGTGGCGGTTTCCACTTCGGCATCGGCATCTTCCATGGCGGAAAGGATGCGGTCGCGTTTAATGGCTTCCGTAATTTGCTCAGATAGCGTTTGCATTTCGCCGAAAAGCGGTTTCAGAAAAGTGTCTTCGGCAAGCGCCGTTTCGTCGTTGTAGAGTACAAGCAGTCGGTCGGATGTGTCGTCCACCTCGGTGGTACGGGCACGTGCATCTAATCGTTTCATTGGCTTTTCAATTAAAATTTAACAACTTTTTTTAGTTAACAGAGCTTCTCGGGATCATCCCGATTGCTCTTTCCTTGCGTACCGGCCGTTCGGGGTTTTCCCGAAGGGCGTTTCTCTGTGTTTTCTGCCATCGGGGCCATCCCGACGGGTCGTGTCGTATGTTTCCTACGTTCGGGGTTGCCCCGATGGGTGCACTCACCTGTTTTCCGTTTTCGGGATTATCCCGATGGGCGTCTCATTTTGGTTTGGACATTCGGGGCGCTCCCGCGTAGATCAATTTTGCGAAGATAGCATTTTTTTATTTTTAGGCAAAATTTTTCTGAGGTTATTTTCTCACATCATCCATCAAAAAAAGGCGCGAAAAAATCGCACCCATAAAATTCTTGCCAATAAAAAAATCACTTAAACACCAGCACCCTTTTCTCCAGCGGTTCGTGTGTTTTTTCGCCCGGTTGGCCTGCCGGAACGCCGAAAGGCATTTGCGCGATAAGCTTCCAGTCTTTGCTGATGCCCCATTCTTGTTGAATTCCTTCATCGATAAGCGGGTTGTAATGTTGCAGCGATGCGCCGAAACCTTCGTTTTCCAGTGCCATCCAAACCAGTATCTGGTTTATGGCGGTGGAATGTTCGCTCCATTGTGCAAATTTTTCGGTATAACTTGGAAACTTGTCCTGCAAGCCTTTCACCACCGACATATCTTCGAAAAACAGCACCGTTCCGTATCCGGCAAGGAAAGAACCGTCCACTTTCGCTTCTGTTTGCTTCCAGGCTTCTTCCGATTTGCTGATTTTCTTTAATTCGGCCTTGGTGAGCTCCCACAGCTTTTTGTGGTTTTCGCCCAACAGCAGCACCATTCTCGCCGATTGCGAGTTGAAAGGCGACGGCGCCCAATAAGCCACGTGCTCAATTATTTTCTGTATTTCTGCATCCGAAATAGGAGATTGATTACTCAACTGATAGTACGTTCTTCTGTCTTTGATTGAATCGTGTAAACTTTTATTCTTCATATTTTTTATGTTAATTTTTTGAGTTTCGATATATAACAATAATGATATGGAAAAATTTTCGGTATAGATTTAATCTATGAAAGAAAGAGTAAAATTAGTAAAATTCAAAAGATAAGTGAGTAAAGTTTTTGAAAATTACCAGCGCACATCGTGCGCCATATTACTAACTCCATGCGACTTGTCGCGTGGAGAAAAACAATACAACACTAAATCCCGCGCGGAGCGCGGCACAGCATACTCATTGTGCCGCCACTTCGGGCGGAGATTTGGGGAGTTTGCTTTACCGCAGGCGAATAAACGCCTACGGTTATGGAAACCAGCCTGCCGGCTGGCAGGTGTTGCCTTCCAGGCAAGTTTGATTTGGTTATTTTTTAAATTTTGCATAAAAAAGTTTTCAACACCTGTTGATAAAAACATCATAACAAAATCGTCAAAAATTGGGTGGATATGAATTTACGCGATAACTTTGAAATCTTTTTTAGATAAGATTTTTTTAGAAAATAAATGGAGAAACAGAAACGACAACGAAACACGAAAATTGTTGAAAAAACCGTAATCGTACCCGAAATAGGAAAGCTGCCGCCACAGGCGCCGGAATTGGAAGAAGCCGTTTTAGGAGCGCTGATGCTCGAAAAAGACGCGTACTCGGTGGTGAGCGACATATTAAAACCCGAAAGCTTTTACAATCCCGTTCACAACATAATTTTCGGAGCCATTCAAGGCCTGGCCGTTCAGCAAAAACCGGTGGATGTGCTCACCGTGGTGGAAGAATTGAAACGCCGGGGCGAACTTCCGGCGGCCGGCGGCGCGGTTTACATTGCCGAACTGTCTGAAAAAGTGGCATCGGCAGCGCACATCGAATACCACTCGCGCATTATCGCCCAAAAATTCCTGGCGCGCGAACTTATCACTTTTTCATCCGATGTTACGCAGCAGGCGTTCGACGAAACCATCGATGTGGACGACCTGATGCAGGAAACCGAAGGGCGCCTGTTCGAAATTTCGCAGCGAAACGTAAAAAAAGACGTTATCCAGATCAATCCCGTCATCAAGGAAGCGATGAAGATTATTCAGCTGGCTGCCAACCGAAAAGACGGGATGAGCGGCATTCCCACCGGATTTAACCAGCTGGACAAACTGACGATGGGCTGGCAAAATTCCGATTTGATCATCATCGCAGCCCGTCCCGCGATGGGAAAAACGGCTTTTGTTCTCTCCATGGCCAAGAACATCGCGCTCAATTTTGAACAGGCGGTCGGCTTTTTCTCGCTCGAAATGTCAAACGTGCAATTGGTTAATCGTCTGATTGTGAACGTTTGCCAGATTAAGGGCGAAAGCATAAAAAGCGGCCGGTTGTCGCAGGACGAGTGGGACAGGCTGGATATAAAGATCAAGGAACTTTACGACGCACCCATATTTATAGACGATACGCCCAGTTTATCGGTGTTTGAATTGCGTACCAAAGCCCGTCGGCTGGTGCGTGAGCACGATGTTAAAATTCTGGTGATAGATTACCTGCAATTGATGAATGCCAGCGGAATGAGTTTCGGCAGCCGTGAACAGGAAGTGAGCATGATATCGCGTTCGTTGAAGGGTTTGGCCAAGGAATTGAATATACCCATCATTGCGTTGTCGCAGTTGAATCGTGGCGTGGAAGCCCGTCAGGGAAACGAAGGAAAACGCCCACAATTGGCCGATTTGCGTGAATCGGGAGCCATTGAACAGGATGCCGATTTGGTGTGTTTCATTCACCGTCCTGAGTATTATCGCATTACGGAAGACGAGAGTGGAAATTCGCTTATCGGGATGGCGGAAATTATCGTGGCAAAGCACCGTAACGGTCCCACCGGCATCGCCACCATGCGTTTCGATAACGAGTACGCCCGGTTCGAAAATCTGGACGACCACAACGTCAGCCGCAAGAAACCCAACTACATCGAACGCACGTCGAAAATGAATTCGAGACAAGGCGTAAAAAATACGGAAGCCGTACCCGAAATGGCATCGAGCGATTTCATGGCCGAAAACGGAAAAGATGCGTTGCCGTTTTGAGAGAAAACAGTTAGTAGTTGGTAGTTTAGCGAGCTGTGTTTTAAATGTTTAAAAAAACGAAGTTCTTTTTCTCTCTTGTGGTTGAGCTGTTAAATCCCAAAGGGATTCAATTAAAATAGCCGTGTGTGAAACGCACGGAAACCGGTGCATGACGGAAATCTCAACCCCGAAGTGGGTTGAATAATAATATTCAACACCTACGGCGTTGCATTACATTGTCTTTCCGATACCACAGGTTTCACCTGTAGCTATTGTTGTTTGTCCCTTTCGGGACACAAAACAGAACTTAATATTCCTTTTTTTGAATAGATTATGCGAATCCAGAGTTGAATTGATGGCAAGAAACAACTATAATTATATAACAAATAAGCTAATAAGGTTCGGAAAACAAAATAAGGTTTAAAAAAGAAATAGAAAACCTTATTTTCGTCAGATAACCTTAGTGGCATTGGGGTAATCTGCATAAAA
>CAKTUP010000082.1 GCA_934621705.1 uncultured Petrimonas sp. | reverse complement strand
AAAAACCACACAAAAACATTAATTTTATGCCAAAAGGAGTTTACAAATTACCCGAAGTTAAGAACGAACCCGTGTTGAGCTACGCTCCGGGATCGCCTGAAAGACAAGCCCTAAAATTGAAACTTGCCGAATTGAGCAAAGGAGGATTGGACATTCCGATGATTATCGACGGAAAAGAAATCCGCACCGGAAACTTAGCCGATATCCGCCCGCCGCACGATCACCAACATTTGCTCGGACATTATCATCAGGGCGATAAATCGCACGTGCAACTGGCCATCGATGCCGCGCTGAAAGCCAAACCGGCGTGGGAAGCGATGCATTGGGAAAGCCGCGCCGCCATTTTCCTGAAAGCCGCCGAACTGATTGCCGGCCCGTATCGGTACGATTTTAATGCCGTTACTATGATCGGCCAATCGAAAAACGCTTACCAATCGGAGATTGATGCCGTGTGCGAGCTGATCGATTTCTACCGCTACAACGTAAAAAATATGTACGACCTGTACGCCATGCAGCCCAACTCGTCGCCCGGAATCTGGAACCGCACGGTTTGGCGTCCGCTGGAAGGATTTGTGTTTGCACTCACGCCGTTCAACTTCACCTCCATTGCCGCCAACTTGGGCGGAGCGCCCGCGCTGATGGGCAACACGGTGGTGTGGAAACCGTCGAAAACGGCGGTTTACTCGGCTCACCTCATTATGAAGGTGTTGAAAGAAGCCGGATTGCCCGATGGCGTTATCAACCTGGTTTACGTGGGCGGAAGAGAAGCTGCCGATGTTATTTTCAATCATCGCGAATTTGCCGGACTGCATTTTACCGGTTCCACCGGCGTGTTCAACGGAATGTGGAAAACCATTGCCGGAAACATGGAGAAATACAAATCGTATCCGCGCATTGTGGGCGAAACCGGCGGAAAAGACTACGTTTTTGCCGACTCCACCGCCAATGCCAAACAAGTGGCCACCGCACTCACACGCGGAGCGTTCGAATATCAGGGACAAAAATGTTCTGCCGCATCGCGGGCGTATATCCCGAAAAATTTGTGGGACGATGTGAAGAAATTTATGGAAGCCGACTTGAAATCGATAAAAATGGGCGTGCCCGAAGATTTCACTAATTTCGTGAATGCGGTTATCGATGAAGAGTCGTTCAACAAATTGTCGAAAGAGATCGACAATGCCCGGAAATCAGCCGATGCCGAAGTAATTATGGGCGGCAACTACGACAAATCGAAAGGTTATTTTATTGAGCCAACGGTTATTCTGGCCAAAAAACCCGATTACGTTACCATGCGCGAAGAACTTTTCGGTCCCATCCTCACCGTGTTTGTTTACGACCCGAAAAAGTTAGACGAAACGCTCGATATCCTCGATACCACAACCGATTACGCGCTCACCGGCGCCATCTTCTCGGCCGACAGGGCCAATATCGAGAAAATGACCGCGCGCCTCACCCATACCGCAGGTAATTTCTACATCAACGACAAGCCCACCGGCGCCGTGGTTGACCAGCAGCCGTTTGGCGGCGGACGCGCATCGGGAACTAACGATAAGGCAGGCTCAATTTTCAACCTATTGCGTTGGGTTTCTCCGCAAACCATAAAAGAAACCTTCGTTCCGGCAACGGATTATATGTATCCTAATTTTTTGGAGGACTGATTTTAAATACGGAGGGCGTTACGTGAAGTAACGCCCTCGATTTATTTTAAATATCGCTGCGTGGGAAGTGATTATTCCTGAAGGAGAGATAAATAAAGCCGTGTGGGCAGTAAAGAAGAGCATGTGGTCGGTAATTAAAGGCGTGTAGGCAGTAAACAAAGGCATGTGGGTAGTGAAGAAAGGCGCGTGGGCAGTGAAGAAGTCCATGTGGGATATAAAGAAGGACATGTAGAAAGTGAAGAAGCCCGTGTAGGGTGTAAAGAAGGGCGTGTGGGTAATGGAGAAACCCGTGTAGGCAGTGAAGAGACACGCGTGGGATGTAAAGAAGAGCATATCAACAAAATTTATTGGTTTTTGGGATAGCTCAAGTCTAACAACCACAACCCTTAAAAATTTCAAAAAAACGCAATTATCAGTAGTGTTTTGTTTGTAAATGTGTTATATTGCATCTTTAAAAAATCAAAGATCGTAATAATTCACAAATCTCATCAAAATGCTCGAAATAGTCATTAACGCACGCAGAGCGCCCATCAGCGAGGGGTTGGAAGTTAGGCGCATCCTGCCTTTCAGGCAAAAAAGGATGGTGGGTCCGTTTATTTTTGCAGACCACGCCGGACCCATGGAAAGCTATGCTCTTGATGCACCTTCGCCCGATGTTTTGCCGCATCCGCACATCGGATTAGCAACAGTGAGTTATCTTTTCAACGGCAACATAACTCACCGCGACAGCCTGGGAGTAGAACAAATAATCGAACCCGGCGAAGTTAACTGGATGATTGCCGGAAAAGGCATTTCACATTCCGAACGATTTGAAGACCCCAAAGTTTTGGCTGCGGGCGGATTTGAAATGATGCAAACCTGGGTGGTTTTGCCAACGCAGTTTGAAGAAAACGACCCATCGTTTAAGAATTATAAACGCAGCGCATTGCCCGAGTTTACAGATACGGGCGTGTGGATGAAATTGATAGCCGGCAATGCGTATGGCCTGAGCAACGATGTGCAAACACTTTCGCCCATGCATTACCTGCACGTGGAATTGCGGGCAGGCACTCGGCTTCCTCTTCCAAAAGAGCACAGCGAGCGCGGAATATATATCGTAAAAGGCGATATTGAATTTGGCGCACATACTTATACCGTTGGACAAATGCTGGTGTTTACCAAGGAAAGCGAACCGGTGATCTTAGCCAAAACAAATGCCACGGTAATGTTGCTGGGCGGCGAGCCGCTTGGCGAAAGGTTTATCTGGTGGAACTTTGTGGCTTCGTCGCGTGAGCGCATTGAGCAGGCCAAAGCCGATTGGAAAAGCGGGCGCATCATACTTCCGCCCAACGATGATCAAGAATTTGTTCCGTTGCCGAAAGATGTCGGCAGGCCGGCATCGAGCGGGCCGGAACCCCAACCTTTGTCGTAATAAAAAACTAACCCGCCTAAAAACAAATCATTATGAGAACAATTAATAAACCTTTTGTTGCTGCAATCACAGTGTTTATAATGGCTTTAAGCTGCACCGCACAAGCACAAAACACTTCCGAAACGCGTTATTTTTCGGATGTTACGGCAACCCACCTTCCGTTGGATGAGAAGACTCATGCATTGGGAGTGGCGTTGGCAGATGTAAACGGAGATGGCCATTTAGATATCATTCTGGCACTGGAATGGCAGCCGAACCGCCTGTATTTGAACGATGGCGCCGGCAAGTTTACCTGGGCAAAAAACACGTTCGTGGATGAAAAGCACGATACGGAACACGTTTACGTTACCGACTTTGACGGCGATGGACTGTTGGATGTTATCTTCGTAGCCGAAGACGACCAAACCCACGAATATTACCTGGGTAACGGCGACGGCACTTTCCGCAACGTTAGCGACCGGTTGTTGGCAAAAAGCGAAGGCAACGCGCTGGCCGTCGGCGATGTAAATGGAGATGGACTTCCGGACGTTGTTATCGGAAATACCGGAGAAAAACCGGGCAATTTTCTTTGGCTGAACAACAAAGAAAATCCGGGACATTTTATCGATTACTCCGCCACCGGACTGCCGCAACACAACGACCAAAAGCAATCTATAAAGCTGGCTGACCTCGACGGCGACGGATTCCTTGATATGGTTATCGGCAACGAAGTTCCGCCAAACCGAATTTATTTCAACGACGGCAAAGGCAATTTTTCCGAAAGAGCGGGCGCTTTCACCGAAAACGTTCCCTTGCACACCCGCGAAGCCATTATTTTTGATGCTAACGCAGACGGACTTCCCGATATTTTATTTGCCAACCTCACCAGCAACGGCGGACAATGGGAAAGAGATCCGCGTGCACGGTTGTTTATCAATCAGGGTAACGGAGTTTTCAAAGATGAAACCGAAACCCGAATCCCGGAATTCAAATTTTCAACCTATGCGGCAAATGTTGTCGATTTTAATCGAGACGGGCATCCCGATATCATCCTGAGCGCCATCGAAATACCGCCATTTCAGGCCATGCAGGTGCAGGCATTGCAAAACGACGGTAGCGGAAAATTCACTTTCGTAACCAAAGACGTAATTCCGGAAATCACCGTTGAACGCAGCTGGGAAATCGCCGTAGGCGACGTAAACGGCGACGGAATCGACGACCTGGTTATCGGTGGTTGGGGTTCGCAGGTGAGACTGTTACTGGGAAAATAAAGTTTTCACAAAAATTATAATTCATAGTTTTATGGCTGAAATAAAAACCAAACAAACCGATGCCGATGTTAGCGAATTCATCAACTCGTTTGCCGACACGGAACAGAAGCGCAAAGACGCTTTCGAATTGCTGAAACTGATGGAGGATTTCACGGGCTACGAACCCAAAATGTGGGGGCCTTCCATCATCGGGTTCGGCAGCTACCACTACAAATCGGCACGAAGCCGTCAGGAAGGTGATTGGCCGCTGGTGGGTTTTTCGCCGCGCAAGGCTGCCATTTCGCTTTACGTTTATTCCGGCGCCGCCGGACAGGACGAGTTGCTGAAGGAGTTGGGCAAATTCAAAATGGGAAAAGGGTGTATTTACGTTAAAAAACTATCCGATATCAACCAGGATGTGCTGAAAAAGATGATGCAGTCCACCATCGAATTCCTGCAATCGGAATACGGACCAAAATAACCACAAAAGACAACAATTCGCTGTCTGTATTTCTGTTAAATAACCATCTCAAAAAAACATTCTATCTTTGTAGTTGTTTACAAGGTTAACAACTGCTTTACAACAGGAATGGAAAAAATAAATATTGCCGTAGATGGTTTTTCGTCGTGCGGCAAAAGTACGATAGCCAAGGGATTGGCGAAAAAATTAGGTTATACGTATATCGACAGCGGAGCCATGTACAGGGCTGTCGCACTTTTTGCCTACCGCAATGGCTGGATGACCGATACGGACATAAACGAAACCGAACTGCAAAAGCATATTTCGGAGATAGAAATTTCCTTTAAAACAAATCCCGAAGGACAGCAGGAAACTTACCTCAACGGCGAAAACGTGGAGAAAGAGATCCGGTCGCTCCAAATAGGCAACGGCGCCAGCCGCGTGAGTACCATCGGGTTTGTGCGCAGGGAATTAGTGCGCCAGCAACAGGAAATGGGCAAAAAGAAAGGCGTAGTGATGGACGGCCGCGATATCGGCACGGTGGTTTTCCCCGATGCCGAATTGAAGATATTCCTCACCGCTTCGCCCGAAGTCCGTGCACAACGCCGTTTCGACGAAATGAAAGCCAAAGGCGAAAATCCGATTTTTGACGAAGTATTAGCCAACGTAAAAGAGCGCGACCTGCGCGATACAACCCGCGACGAAAGTCCGCTCCGAAAGGCCGATGACGCCATAGAACTGGATAATTCGCACATAACAATAGAAGAACAATTGCAATGGGCATTGGATTTAGTGCATAATTTATAATGCATAATTATCGGGTGATGCGATTTGGAAATCGCACTAATGTTTAATAAAAATCACAGAAAAAATGAGTAAAATAGAAATAGACAAGCTCTCCGGATGCTGCTTCGGCGTTGAAAAAGCCATCAAAAAAGCGGAAGAAGAGCTGCAAAAAGGAGGCACGCTTTATTGCCTGGGAGATATCGTTCACAACAATATCGAAGTGGAACGCCTCGCCAAAATGGGGTTGATAACCATCAACCACGAACAGTTCAAAGAACTGAAAAACGTACGTGTACTGCTTCGCGCTCACGGCGAGCCGCCCAGCACGTACGAAACTGCCAAAGAAAACAACATTGAGTTGATTGACGCGTCGTGTCCGGTGGTACTGGGACTGCAAAAACGCATCAAGAAAAAATACATCACCCGCCCCAACGCGGATGCGCAGATCGTAATTTTCGGCAAGAAAGGCCACGCCGAAGTAAACGGACTGTTGGGACAGACCGATGAATCGGCCATTATTATCGAAAGCAAAGAAGAAATAGAATCCCTCGATTTTTCACGCGACATCAGCCTTTTCTCGCAAACCACCAAACCGCTGGACGGTTTTCAGGAAATTGGCGAAATGATTGAGGCGCGCATGAAAAACGGCGCCCATTTCGAGTTTTACGACACCATTTGCCGTCAGGTTTCCAATCGTGTGCCCAATATGCACGAGTTTGCCCGGAAACACGATTTGATCATCTTCATTGCCGGTGAAAAAAGTTCCAACGGAAAAGTTCTCTTCGCCGAGTGCAAGAAGCACAATCCGAATTCGTACCTCATTCATCACCCCGACCATCTCGACCCGGAGTTGATAAAAGAAGACATCAGCATCGGCATTTGCGGGGCTACCTCCACGCCCATGTGGCAAATGGAAGCATTAGCCCAAAAGATAGCGGCGCTTAAGCCGGAAATGGAAGTTGAAAAAGCTGCTTTTTAAAGCAGCTTTTTTTTGTGTGCCTGCCAAAAAAAATCTACCTTTGCAGCCAATTGTATTTAGGTGATCAATTTAAAAAAACAGGACTAATTTCAAAATGGATTCAAATGTAAAATGCATCGGCGTGCTCACTTCCGGTGGCGATGCGCCGGGGATGAATGCAGCTATTCGTGCCGTAACACGTGCCGCAATCTTCAACGATATGCGCGTTTTTGGAATTTACAGGGGATATAGAGGATTGATAAGCAACGAGATAGAAGAATTCAGAACCAACAGCGTAAGCAACATTATCCAGCAAGGCGGAACCATTCTGAAAACTGCCCGCTGCGACGAGTTTATGACCGAAGCCGGACGAAAGATCGCTTACGAAAATATGCAGCGTCACGAGATGGACGCCCTTGTAGTAATCGGTGGAGACGGCTCGCTGACCGGAGCCGGAATTTTCGCCAACGAACACAATATTCCCATTGTGGGACTGCCGGGAACGATCGATAACGACCTCAACGGAACCGATACAACCATCGGATACGATACAGCGCTGAACACCATCATGCAATCCATGGATAAAATCCGCGATACCGCCACCTCTCACGAGCGGCTTTTCTTCGTGGAAGTAATGGGGCGCAATTGCGGTTATTTGGCGTTAAACAGCGCTATCGCGTCGGGTGCGGAAGCAGCGATAATCCCCGAAATAAGCATCGAAAAAGACCAGTTGGGCGAACTCATCGAACAAGGTTTTCGTAAATCCAAAAGCAGCAGCATGGTACTTGTTGCCGAAAGTGAGGTTACCGGCGGAGCCATGAAACTGGCCGAACGCGTTAAAAAACAATACCCGCAATACGATGTCCGCGTTTCCATCTTAGGCCACTTGCAGCGCGGAGGCTCGCCTACGGCGCAGGATCGCATTCTCGCCAGCCGAATGGGCGTTGCCGCCATACAGGCGCTTCAGGAAAACCAGCGCAACGTGATGATCGGCATTCGCGAAAACGAAATCGACTACGTGCCATTCAAGCGCGCCATCAAAAAAGACCGCGAAATCAGCCCGGAATTACTCGAAGTACTTAGAATTTCTTCCATTTAAAACTTTAAAAAAAATTTCATCATACAACTAAAAGTTGTACATTTGCACTTCTTAAATATATAATCATTCAATTAATTAATATGGAATTAACACACATTGAACACATCGGTATTGCCGTAAAAAGTATCGAAGAGCAATTGCCTTATTACGAAGGCGTTCTCGGATTGAAATGCTACAATATCGAAACAGTTGAAGACCAGAAAGTTAAAACTGCCTTTTTTATGATCGGGCAAACCAAAATCGAATTACTGGAACCCACCAGCGAAGAAAGCACCGTTGCCAAATTCATCGAGAAACGGGGCGAAGGAGTTCATCACATCGCTTTTGCCACCAAAAACCTGAGCGAAGCTTTGCAGGAAGTAGAAGCCAAAGGCGTGCGCCTTATCGATGCGAAACCTCGCGCCGGAGCCGAAGGCCTCAACATCGCTTTCCTGCACCCCAAATCAACCGGCAGCGTTCTTACCGAACTTTGCGAACATCCTTGAAAACAACAGACCGTTAGACTATTAGACTAATAGATATCAGACCCAATATCTGACGTCTGACATCTTTCATCTGACGTCAAACATCAAACATTAATTTCATAACAAATAATAATCTTATGAGCATCCAACTCGAAAAAGTTAAAGAGCTTATTCAATTAAGGGAAAAAGCTCGCTTAGGCGGTGGTGAGAAAAGAATTGAATCTCAGCACCTGAAAGGAAAATACACGGCTCGCGAACGTCTGGCCATGCTTCTTGACGAAGGAAGTTTCGAAGAGTTCGATATGTTTGTGGAACACCGTTGTCACAACTTCGGCATGGAAAAAACCAAATTCCTTGGCGATGGAGTTGTTACCGGTTACGGAACCATTGAAGGACGTTTGGTTTACGTTTTTGCACAGGATTTTACCGTTTCGGGCGGTTCGCTTTCCGAAATGCACGCGGCAAAGATTTGCAAGGTAATGGATCAGGCCATGAAAATGGGCGCTCCGCTTATCGGCATCAACGACTCCGGTGGCGCGCGTATTCAGGAAGGGATTAACGCACTCGCAGGATATGCCGAAATTTTCCAGCGCAACATCCTGGCTTCGGGAGTGATTCCGCAAATTTCGGGAATCTTCGGCCCGTGTGCCGGAGGCGCCGTTTACTCCCCTGCCCTCACCGATTTTAATATCATGACTCAGGGAACTTCCTACATGTTCCTCACCGGCCCCAAAGTGGTAAAAACCGTTACCGGAGAAGATGTTACGCAGGAGCAACTGGGTGGCGCATCGGTACATACGGCCAAATCGGGTGTGGCTCATTTCTCGGCGCAAACCGAAGAAGACGCCGTGCAGCTGATTCAAAAATTATTGTCGTATATTCCGCAAAACAACCTGGAAGAACCTCCGGTGAAAAAAAGCAGCGATCCTATCGACAGACTGGAAGACGGCTTGAACGATATTATCCCCGACAGCGCAACCAAACCTTACGACATGTACGAAGTGATTGGTGCAGTTGTGGATAACGGAGAATTCCTGGAAGTACACGCCGATTATGCCAAGAATATTATCGTGGGCTTCGCCCGTTTCAACGGACAATCGGTAGGCATTGTTGCCAACCAGCCCAAATATCTGGCCGGAGTTCTCGATATCAACGCTTC
>CAKTUP010000081.1 GCA_934621705.1 uncultured Petrimonas sp. | reverse complement strand
ATAGAAGATTTGTCGATCATATTTCATCATTTTGCTTGTCTTGATGCCATAGACTGCTTGTGATTATTTTATCTTTAAAGTTAGCTAATTTCGCTAATGACTCTGTTTTGTTTGAACTGTGAATATCCAATTCGCCATTTTTGATGGCTAAAAACACGCCTCGATACGGATAAAAGGCTTTGCCCCTTTCACTAATACGATAGGGTATTTTATTATCGTTACGCCACCGATAAACTGTCATCTTAGAAACATTGAATAAATCCATAATTTCGCGAGTAGTTAACTCCAATGTTTCATCCAAATCCGCAAAAAGATCGGCTGTACGTTTTACATATTGTTCAATCGCCTGAATTTTTGCCAGCATTTTCTCAAATGCTTCACTTTCAAATGTAATTACTTTCATTTTTCACCTTTCTATTTTTTTCTATTCCTTGTAATTCCGATGCCAAATAAAAAAGATGATCAGACGTAAAACTTACAGGTATAGAAACCTGTAAAACAAGTCTGCCAACATCTTGCAAAACTTCATTTTCAGTATCTGAAAAAATCTTTCTGAATTCCATACCGTGAAATTGGGCGATCTTAGCAAACATCTCCAATTTGATGTTGGCAGGATTGCTTTCCATACGGGAGATAGTAGAGATGGAAACTCCAATAGAATCAGCAACATACTGTTGGGACATTCCCCTTTCCTGCCTCAATAATCTAAGTTTTTCAGCAACCTTTTTCATATTCTTAAAGTTAAGGTGCATTATGCATCTAACTTTTGTGTTTTATGAAAAAATATTTCAGCACATGAAAACTTTATACATAATGCAATTGGTTATACATGAAAAACATCTTTTCACTTTTTAAAGTTTATATTTTCCCCAAAGCAAACACCGGCAAGACACATTTTCCATAACGGTCAACTATCTACAGGGATTGTAAAATCAATAGTCAACTAAAATCAGGATAATACACAGGATAATACATTCAATGCAAGGTGCAAGCCTATTTTATATATAGGCTTGCACCTTGCATTGAAATTGTAGCAGAATACTTTTTAACTAAAAGATTTACAGAAAATTTTGGCGAGGTTCAAAAAATTATTACCTTTGCACCCTGAAATTATTTACAGTGGTATTTAATACGTATTCACTACATTTTTTCAACTTTGCTACATTTCTGCTACAAAACAGAATTGCATTAAAAGTAAAAAATTGATTTTTAACGGATTGAATATAACAAACAAATCCCAGGCGGATCACTTTTTAACAAATCAAAATAAAGAAAACTCCTGAATATCAGTCGATTTTAGGAGTTTTTCTTTTTTATGTCCACGCGAAATGGTCGTTTTACACTGACTATCTGCATTTTACGTCAAGCTGCTTTTTTTTCATTCTTATCTCTCACATCAGCCAATTCCAATAACCTGACGGTTTCCCTATAACAATCGAAAAGAAGCACGACTGTTGCTATCAGTGTCAAGTATGCAATTGACCCCGGAAAAATAACTTCAAGAATGATCATCCCTGAAATAATCAGCCGCAACTCGGTTGGGCCAAGAAAATTTGAATCGATCAAATATTTACCGGTTACTTTATACCGAAGAAGCGCGATAATCATTTCCCATCCGTACAACACAACAAAAATGAACCCGAGAATTTTCCAGGCCGATTCCATGTAAATGGTAAATCCTAATCCTATAATCACGATACCTATCCAGTCCACAATTACATCGAGCGAGAATCCGAACCACTTGCGCGGTTTGTTCCGGTAATACGCAAGACGTCCGTCTAACGAATCCCCAAGCCAGTTTACGGCAAATCCCAAAATTCCCAAAAGAAGGAAAAAAGGATGGATGAAATATCCTAAAACAAAAGCAATGCCTACTGTTACATTTCCGAAAAAACCTATTCCGGTCAGCATATTCGACGTCATCCACAGGGGAACGTACTGAACTAATTTGGCCAGCGCCTGTTGTTCATATTTCTTTAAAATGTTGGTTCTTTCCCGATCACTCGAAATCACTTTCAGGATATCGGTTGTTTTTTGTTTATTAATTGGTTTCATAAATAGCTATTAATCGATAAAAATATTGAATACTTTATTCTCTTGTCCGGGTATTTTCAATGCCGATGATCAAGGAGCAGAATAATTTATTTTGGTTTGCGAATATTCACTAACACCATATTATAAATTTTTTTATTGCTATTATTGAAGGCTTAAAAAGCGGATTATCTTGTTGATTAATTCGGCTTGCATCTTAAAAGTGTCAACAGAGAATCGGACATTATTCCGATATTTTCCGTCAAGTCAGGCTTGAATTTATAGAATTTCCAGTTGAACATATGTAGTTTAAAAGTAGCCAGCGATATCATCGTTAAATCTTCGGACGAAACGGACGAAATAAAGACTCCCTGTTTTTGGCCTTCTTTCAGAATCGGTTCCAAATAACTGCTTGTAACGGCCATTAATCCAAATATTTCGTCGTTTATCCTGTCGCTTTCGTCCATTAATCCTTCCGAAAATACCACCACAACGTAGTAGGGATTTTCCTTGAAATAAAGGCTGAGTTTATTAAAAAATATATTAAAATCTTTTTCTATATCGCCGTTTTTTGTCAGGTTGCTAAGTATTTTACCAATGTTGCTTCTTAGATACTTGAGCATCATTATAATAATTTCTTCTTTACTCGAAAAATGCCTGTAAATGGCGCTTTCGGAGAATTGCATTTCCTTCGCGAGATTCTTTATCGTTAGCGCGTTAGCGCCCGAAACGGTAAGGATTTTTCCGGTAGCCTCAATAATTTCTAATTGTCTTGGTGTAATTTCCATTGCTATAATCTTTTGTAGATAAAAGAAAATAAAACACAGATGCAAAGATAAATCTTATTTACAATTACAGGGTTTTACTTCTTTATATTTGTTATTTTTTGCAACATCTTGTTCTTAAACCGTTACTCCCACGCTCAAAAAGTTTTCCTGCGAGCGGTAAAACACCCTTGGAAAAAACTTATAGGAAGTGTCTCTCGTGAAAAACCTGTTGTTTAATTTTATGTACAGCAAATTGTTTATTCTGTATCTGAATTCCGCACCAAAAATTCGCAGTTTTGCCGTACTTCGGTCGCCCTGAACATTCAGAAAATCTCTTTCCGGAACGGTAAGGTCTTTCAGCGATAACTTTTCATCGACGCCTTTCCACGTGTAAATGAAGTAATTTTCGGAAAGCAGGGATATGGAGAATTTGTTTCTGATAATTAAATCGGTGTACAGTTTCAGGCTCATTCCGCTGCCCATATTGTAATCCCTATCATCGATCTCGAAATAGTCCGATATGCTTGCTCCCAACCCAATTCCGTTGATAAATGCTCGTGTGCGAAGATTTACGTTCTCTTTTTTTCGGTTTATGAGCAGTCCGAGTCCGGCGGCTGCCGCTTCGGAAATGTAATAGGGAGTTATGATCTCGCCACTCTTGGTTTCCATTTTGTAGTTGTAATAATCGAAATGTTGAAAAAATCCTCCCATTATTTTCAATCCGCTTCTTTCGTACAAATTCTTATTCACTATCGCGCCAATTCCGTTAATCTGAGTCAGATACACATTTCCTTCGTGTATGTTGAAATGCCCGTTTATCCAAAACCAGTCGTAAGGTTTACGGATGGATTCTTCAAAAACGTTTCCGTATTGCACGTTAGCTTCTACTCCTACCCCCGTAGAGTATCCGGGGCGGTTGTCTTCCTTAATCATTTTTCCACCCGAACCCACACTTAGCACGAAAGGCAAAGTCTCAATAACATTTCCTTTTTCACTTCTAACTCTCCACGCTTCACCTGTTATAACCCGATTAACTAATTGGGTGGGAGTGAATATTCCGGCAGCTAATTCCCGGGCAAAACGTTCCACACCATACGTTCTGTTGTCCAAAATCATATCGGAAAATCGAAACGTGATTTCGCCCAAAGCAGTACCTCCAACGGTGGTGGCAACCAAATCGTTCATGGAAGGCGGTTTTGTTTCCATTAAATACTCCCACATCAAACTGCCGCCAAAAGTAAAAGGGATGGAACCGTAGAAACCGTATCCGTTTGTTCGTGCGCTGTTGAAGTACATGGAGCCGTGATAGGGATGCGCTATCAGGTTGGTGGAAAAACTATTGGTGTCCCAAACCGGAAGGGTTCTCAAATTCTTTCCCATGGACGACAAATTAATTTTCGCAAATTCATCGTCCAATATAAACCGGTTAAATCCACGCATTACCATATTCAACCCAACATTGATGGACAGGGCTTTAACAGGGTCTTTTCGAAGAGATATTGGCGCGTTGTCAGCCGTATCAACGCGCAAATGCACATGGCCCGACTGTCCATAGCTGTTGATAGTCAACATTATCAGCAAAAATCCGATTCCAATATTTCTCCACACGATAGTTTATCCCCTTTTTTTATAACTCAAAATAGCCCATCCGTTTAATAAAACGGCAAAAAGAAGCAGCATCAGTAAATTACGCGACACATCGGCAAGTGTGCTGCCGTTCAGATAAAGCATGCGCAAGGTACTTGTCAGGTAAGTATACGGATTAATGACGGCAATTACCTGCGCCCATGCCGGCATACTCGAAATGGGGGTGAACATACCGCCCAACAGAATAATAACAAGAATGAAAAACATTACCAGAAAACTTGCCTGTTGCATGGTATCGGAATAGTTGGAAATGATTATTCCCAATCCCGATATGGAAAAGATGAAAACGATACCCGAAAAAAGTACCGGTAAGAAACTTCCGGCAGGCCATAGCCCGTAAATAAAATACGCCACCGAAATGGAAATAAGTATTATGATGATGCCCACAACCCAATAGGGAGTGAGCTTCGCAAGGATAAAATTCAATTTGCTTACCGGCGTTACGTTAATCTGATTGATGGTGCCCACTTCTTTTTCCGACACGATGTTCAGCGCGGGCAGAATTCCACCGATAATTGTGAGCAACAGAACCATGAAACCCGGAATCATGAAATTCTTGTAATCGAGTTTAGGATTGTATTTATAATGCGAAGCAATTTTTATTTGCGGCATTCTTCTTCCGGAAAGTTCGGTAGGTATTTTATGCATAAGTTCCGTTCGCAGTTCCGATGAAAAGTCATTCACAATGTGCATCAGGTAATTGCTTCCCAACAATCCTTTGGTTCCGTTTACTGAATTGGCAGCTACTCCCACGCTTGATGTTTTGTATTTTATCTGATCTTTGTCGAACGACGAAGGAATTTCCAATATCATATCGGTTTCGCCTTTTTCCATGTTCGTTACTGCCGTTTGGTAATCGAGTGGCGTATCGTTCAAAATAAAGTATTGCGACGCACTTATTTTATCGGTCAATCGTTGCGAATACACGCTTTTGCTATGGTCAACCACATCGATTCGGATATTTTTCACTTCGAAACTCACTGCCCATGGGAAAACCAGCAATACCATGGTCGGGAACAAGACAATTAGTCTTGGAATCAGCGGATTTCTCAGCATCTGTTTAAACTCTTTTTCTATCAAAAATTTCAATGTCTTCATTCCAGTCGTTTTTTAGTGTTCATTATTGTAATTCCCAGCAAGAACGTAATCATTCCCAGCAAGATGAACGTTTCTTTCCAAATCATCAGTAATCCTTGTCCCTGAATCATTACTTTTCTGACAATAGCAATATACCACGTTGCAGGTACAATATTCGAGAGAAGTTGTAGAAGTTTGGGCATGTTGCTGAGCGGAAAGATCATCCCCGATAACATAAGCACGGGAATCATTACCCCAATGGCCGAAATAATCACCGCGTTAACCTGCTTATCTACGAGTGTGGAAATGGTTAATCCAAACGATAACGACAGAAAAATATACAGCATCGAAATGATAAAAAGCAATATCAGGCTGCCGTTTATCGGAACATTCAACACAAAATAGCTCAACAGGAGAATCGATACGAGATTGACGACCGACAACGCCATGTAGGGAATTGTTTTGGCCACCACCATCATGCCTTGTTTTAACGGCGATGCCAGCAGCACTTCCATGGTGCCGCGCTCTTTTTCGCGTATAATGGAAACCGATGTCATAATGGCGCTGATAATCATCAAAACCAATCCCATAATGCCCGGAACAAACATAAACGACGAACGCATTTCGGGGTTATAAACCATCCGGTTCTCCGTTTTAATTTCAAACGGAATATGCGAAATCTGCATCATTTCTTTTTGATAATTGCCGATGATGGCCGTTGCGTAATTTTCAGCGATTGTTCCCCGGTTGGGGTCGGAAGTATTCGTGATTAACTGCACGGATGCTTCGCCCGAATGAACCAAACTGTTTTGAAAATTCTGCTGAAAAACCACCGCAAGATCGAGTTTTCCCTTGCGCATCGATTCTTCGATATCGTAGATGGAATGTACATTTTCCTGCATATTAAAATACGGATTTTGGCTGATTCGCTCCACGATGTCGCTTGTAGATGCATCGGGAGTGGGATCGTAAATAGCCACCCTGATATCCTGAACTTCCATGTTGATGGCAAATCCAAACAAAAGAATTTGCACGATGGGCATACCCAAAATCACTAGCATGGTTCGGCTGTCGCGAAAAATGTGGTAAAACTCTTTTTTTACAAAGGCGATAAATATTTTCATTTTTTTTAAAGTTACATGTTATGGGGTGCGGGTTGTAGAGACGCGATTAATCGCGTCTTTACGATAGGCAGTGGTTGCAATTGGTAATTAACTTCATCAATCTCCCCTTTTTGCTTTGCGTGCCAATCGGCGAAAAACTTCATCCATAGAATCGGTGTTGAATTGCCGCCGCAGCTCCGAAGGCGAGTCCAGCGCGTCAATCCGGCCATCGACCATAATGGAAACGCGGTCGCAATATTCCGCTTCGTCCATATAGTGAGTGGTTACGAAAACGGTAATTCCACGGTCGGCAGCTTCGTAAATCATTTCCCAAAATTGGCGGCGCATCGCCGGATCAACACCGCCGGTAGGCTCATCGAGAAACACGATTTTGGGCTCGTGAAATATCGCCACCGAAAAAGCCAGTTTCTGTTTCCATCCCAGCGGAAGTGATTTTACTATTGTATTGCGTTCGTTCTCAAATTTCAGGCGTTTGAGCAACTCATTGGTTTTTTCGGCTATCTGTTTGCTCGAAAGCCCGTAAATACCGCCGAACAGGCGGATATTCTCCCACACTTTCAGGTCTTCGTACAAAGAAAACTTTTGGCTCATATACCCGATATTTTTCTTTATCTTTTCGTTTTCTTTCAGAATATCAAATCCTGCCACCGTTCCTTCTCCGCTTGTGGGTTTGCTGATGCCGCACAGCATTTGAATAGCGGTTGTTTTTCCGGCGCCGTTTGCTCCCAGAAAGCCGAAAATTTCGCCTTCGTTCACGTGAAAAGAAATGTGGTCAACGGCGGTAAAATTTCCGAATTTCTTTGTCAGATTGGACACTTCTATTACTTTGTTCATTTCTGTTATTTTGTTAATGCCATAAAACAATCTTCGATAGTGGGTTGAATGGGTGCTATTTTGACGTTGCCGTATCCTTTGTTTTTGAGATATTCTTGCAACTCGTCAAACTGCAATCCTTTATCCACGGTAATATGAAGTTTATCGCCGAACGCAAAACAGGTTTGCACGTTGTGATGATTCCGGACATCGATAAGCAGCGATGACATTTTGTCGCCTTCCACCGACCAAAGTATATCGGAATAGCTGTCGATAATGCCTTGCGGAGTATCGTTTGCTATAAATTCCCCTTCACGCATAAGCGCAATTCTGTCGCACTGACTTGCTTCATCCATATAAGCCGTTGAAACCAAGATGGTAATTCCTTGTTCCTTAAGTCGTTTGAGCATATCCCAAAATTCCTTTCTCGAAACGGGGTCAACGCCGGTAGTGGGTTCGTCCAGAATAAGAATTTCGGGTTTGTGGATAAGAGCGCAACTTAACGCGAGCTTTTGTTTCATTCCACCGGAAAGCGCGCCTGCACGGCGTTTTTTGAACGGTTCAATTTGTTGGTAAATGTCTTTTACCAGATGGTAATTTTCTTCGATGGTGGTGTTGAAAAGCGTGGCAAAAAAAGTCAAATTCTCTTCTACGCTCAAATCCTGATACAGGGAAAACCTGCCCGGCATATAACCGATAATCTGACGAACTTTCCGGTAATCTTTTATGACATCGAGACCGTTCATCGTGGCAGAACCGCTGTCGGGAAGTATCAACGAAGTTAGAATGCGAAACAACGATGTTTTGCCTGCCCCGTCGGGGCCGATTACGCCGAATATCTCTCCTTCATCCACCGAAAATGAGATTCCGTTGATCGCTTTTACCTTTCCGTAGGTTTTATGTATGTTGTTTACTGTAATCATTTTATAAGACGATGTTTTAGAGTAAAGAGTAAAGAGCCAAGAGCCAAGACAGACGACAAAAGACTTTAAGACAAATAGATTTTTTATAATGTACTGATAATAAGCAGCTGTACATAACACGAAACTCGTAACCCGTAACTCAGAAAACTACTTCTCCGTACATCCCGATTTTCAAATAACCGTCGTTGGGAACTGCAATTTTTATGGCGTACACCAAATTGGCACGTTCGTTTTTTGTTTGAATGGTCTTCGGGGTAAATTCCGATTTATCCGATATCCAGTTTAGCGTGCCGGTATAGGGTTTCATTTTGCCGTCGCCCGCATCCACGCTAACGGTAACTTCGTCGCTTATTTTTATTTGTGCAAGTTGGTCATTAGTCACATAAGCTCTTAAATACAGCGTATTGGTGTCGGCAATTTTAAACAGCGGAGTGCCCATTCCGGCCAATTCGCCCATTTCCACGTACTTGTTGAGCACCATCCCCGAAATCGGGCTGACTATCCGGGTTTTCTCGAGTTGGTCTTCCAATTGAGCTATCTGAATATCCAGCGTGGAGCCTTGCGCCGAAATGTTTTGCGTGTTTTTTTGCAACGTAGATGTCTGTGCCGACAACTGCCTTTGCAGCACATCGATTTGAGATTCAATATCGTCCAACTGCTTCCGGTTGGCGGCATTTGAAGCCAGAAGCCGCTGAACGCGTGCTTTTTCCCGTTCCAGTGTTCTAATTTGCTCCTGAATGGCGGCGGTTTGTGTACGAATGTCGGGTTGCTGCGCGCGTACACCGCGTTGGTTCGAGAGCAAACTCATTTTTTGCAGGTGGAGTTGTGTGCTGTCGATAAGTCCCACTTGTTGTCCTTGTTGCAATTGTTCTCCTTCGTTGACGGTAAATTCTACAATTTTTCCGTTTGCCTGCGATGAAACAATGATTTCAGTAGCTTCAAACGAGCCGGTTGCGTCGTAATTGTCCTTGGATTTGTTGCACGACAACAAGAATAAAAACGCTAATCCTGATAACAATAAATAAAATGATTTCATACGGTTGTATTTTGTTAGTTTGTAGTGTATTTAAGTGAATATATGGACATGAGATATTGAATTTCGTGCAATGTTTTAGCTCGTTTGGCGGCTTCTTCGGCGCTGATTTCTTTTACCAAATCGGAAACGGACATTGTCCCGTTTTCCACTTTCACTTCTGCCG
>CAKTUP010000080.1 GCA_934621705.1 uncultured Petrimonas sp. | reverse complement strand
CGTGCTGCCTGATGCGATAAGCATCAGCGAAAGTAGTAAAAAATTGATACGTTTCATTTGTTAGATTGTTTGATGTTTGATGTTTGTTATCCGACCGCTTCGCTGACAGATTTCAGATAAAAGAATGTCTTTTAGTCTAATGTCTAATATCTGACATCTGACATCTGACGTCTGTTATCTCGTGGAATACGTATGCACGCTTCTTCCCTTTGCCGACGGCAGATAATTGACTCCGTACCAGCAGACTTGAAGCAGGACGAAAGCGAAAACGAGCATAAGCATTGATATGTTGTTTTTCGATGTTTTCCTAAGCCGATAGTGGATGTAAACCAGGTATCCCAGCCACGTGGCGGCTGCCCATGTCTCTTTCGGGTCCCAGCTCCAGTAGTGTCCCCACGCTTCTTTTGCCCAAATGGCGCCCATCAGCATTCCCATGGTAATAAAAGCGATACCCACGTACACCAGGTTATCGGTCATATCCATAATACGCGTTTTGTCGGTGATTTTCTTCTCGCGAATCAGGTAGTACAGCGCCACCAACGTTACCGCTCCTAAAATGGCGTACGAAAACATATAGATGATAACGTGCGGCGCAAACCACGGACTTTGCAACGCGGGCATCAGCACTTTGTTGTGGATATCGGGTTTAGCGATGTTTACAATGATAAAAACCGCAGAAAGAATGGTGCTGAACGATAAAATCCACCGATATCCCCACCGTTGGTACGTGATTAATCCTGCCACGGGCAGAAAGAAGGAGTACCACAGTCGGGTTTCTCCCATGGTGCGCAACGGCGGCCGCTCCAGCGACATCCACAAACCGAGAATAAACACGAAAAACACGCCCAGCCCCAACACAGTGAGAAGGGTGGGGAATAGTTTTTTATTGCTTCGCAATGCCAATACCGAAGCCACTGCCCAAAGAATGACGGATGCTACGGAGAAATATATAAAGGAATCCCAAGTCATTTTAATTTACGATTTTACCCCTAAATTCCCTAAAGGGGACTTTAATGGGCTGTGAGTTATTATTGTGAATGTTTTACTATTGCTTACTGCGAGTTGGAACTCGCAGCTCCCGGGAAGTCCCCTTTAGGGGATTTAGGGGTTCCAACGATAAACAAAAACAACGCCCCGGCCAGCAACATAAATATACCGGTATAAACCACTTTCAGCCACGGGTCGCGAACGAGTTCGAAAACGCTGGTTTTGGAATATTTGCCCATTGTTTCGTCGTAACTGTACTGGTAAATAATCCAGTCTTCAATCGACAGCGGTTTGTTCACTTCAATGTCGGCTTCTTTTTTGTGTCCGCCTTCGGTGAAAACGGTTACCTGCGATGTGTACTTTTTCACTTCCTGCACGGGCATGGCCACGCTGGTGTTATCATCGATATACAGCACCTGATAAGGAAACAGATAACTTCCATTACTTACCCAGCCTTCTACCGATTCCTTTGATGACGGATTAGTTACCCGAACTTTCAAGGCCGTAGCAGCTCCGTCCATCAACATCGGCACCACGCTTGTGAAAGCCGAATCTCTGACTACCGCCGCCTGCGGAATATATTCGAGCACTTCGATGGTGTTTCCGACTAATTGTGTTGTTTTGCCCACGGCTTCGAACATATACGATTCGGGACGGTTTTCGGGCAAAATCATTCCCGTGTGGTTATCAATAACAACCAACTTTGGCGGATATTCTTCGATTTTAAACGTGTCTAATTCGATAGCGATTGGCAATTCGTGCACGTTGCCCAGGGCATCTTGCGCGCGCCACTCCACGTTTCCTTCCACAACCGTCATGGTAAGCCGCTGCATATCGCCGCTTCCCAGCAAACCGCCCAGCAGCGCGAGAAACAACCCGATGTGATTGAGATAAAACCCAATCAACCGCCACGATTGCGGCTTGCGGGTTTTCTTCAACGTAGTGAATCCTAAAATCACCAGCACGTAAAAACAAAGAAACACAAACGCCCACGATGTGGTCATCCGATACCAACCGAAACTGTTGAAAATATTATCGGGCAGGTGTTCCTGCGGTTCGTGAATCGTGAACTGCGGCGTTAATCCCAAGATAACGATAAACAACAGCATCACCAGCAGCGCCGGCAACGTAGAACGTACGCTCGACAGCCACCGAACAACGTGATTGTCTTTCAGCAGAAAATGACAAGAAAGAAGCCCTACAACAAATAGGGCTCCAATGATTATGTTTACGGGGAAACCAAAATCAGCGGGATGGATGTTTCCGAGCGAGAATTGTAGCAGAAGCCCTGCGAGCGCAATGCCAGCGGCAACAATAAATCCTTCGGTATAATTCCACGGTTTCTCCCAAATTTTACGCGAATTTCTGTTCATTTTTAGAGAACCAAGAACCAAGAGTCAAGACTGACAGACGTTAGACTTTCAGGCATATAAACCCTGTAATTAGTCATTGGTAATTAATAATTAGTAATTTTTTATCTGCGACTCACCAGCTTACCGTTCGCCTTCGCCGTTTCCAGCCATTGGGGAACAACCGTTTCCATAAACTGTTTTTTGGCTGCTCTTTCCTGCGGAATATCCAGTCCGATATAGGCTTGCGCTTTTTCTTTGGTGGAAATGTCGGGCATGGGAACATTGCCGATATGGCCGAGTTGCGCCAATACTTTGGATATTTCGAAACGGGCTTTGTGTGCGCGGTCGAGACTCAACGAGAGAATTCGCTGGAACTCAACCGGCGAGTGGAACGAACCACCGTGCGATGCTACTGCAAAATCCCAACGCCATTGCGATTGGCGAAGAAGTTGCAGAATATCTTTCATTTGTGCTTCGGTAGCGCCTTTGTCCCACGCAAATTTGGCTTCGATGTGAGCGGTTGCCAACTCTTTTTCGGCCAGGTTGCGAATTTCGTTCGCGCTGCGCTGACGCTCGTAAACGGCCGTACGCAAGGTTTCTTCGCTTTCGCGGTGGCAAACCTGACACGTGTTGTTGATGCTGGCCAACGGGCTGCGAACGTGGTGGCTGGTGTATTTAACGCCGCCTTCCGAAATGTAAGGCATGTGGCAATCGGCACACGAAACGCCGCGCTGGGCGTGGATGCCGGTTTTGTAGATTTCGTAATCGGGGTGCTGCGCTTTAATGATGGGCGCGCGGCTCAGTTTGTGTGTATAATCGGCAAACTGGATGCTGTCGTAATATTGTTCTCCGCCTTCCATTGTCAGGCCGTTGTGCCAGGGGAAAATCAGGTATTTTCCTTCGGGCGTGAAGTAATATTCAACGTGGCACTGCGCGCAAGCCAGCGAACGCATATCCTGCTGCGATGCTTTGGTAATGTCCTGGCCGCTGTTTGCGAATCCTTCGATAAGCGCCGGTCGTGAGATCTTCAGGTTCATCGTTTCGGCATCGTGGCAATCGGCGCAGCCGATGGGATTTACCACTTCGTGTCCGAGCGATGCCCATGTGCCTTTGTAGTATTCGGCAATTCCCAGCGAGTCCATCAGTCGGGGAACATCGGGGCTTTTGCACGTCCAGCAGGTGGCGGGTTGCGGCCCTGCATCGGGAGTCATGGGCGAGCCGGTGCGAAGCGAATGATATACGTCTTCCACGGCGTGCATGTGTCCGCGTGGTGTGCCGTAATCTTTCGAAAAAGCGTATCCTGCCCACAGGATCACCATTTCGGGACGTTGCTCCAATACATCCACCACGCTGCTTCCGTTGAATTCGCTTTGAAAGGTGGTGTCGGCAGTTTTTGTCCACGATTCGTATTCGCGCGGATAGTTTTCGGCGAAAATTTCGTTTCGTGATTCAATGCCGGTGATATTCACTTTTTTATTGTTCATAATACTGGTGATTTCGGCTCGGCGTTGGGTAATAGACGCAGCCAGCATTCCCAGTAAAAATACTACTCCAATTGTAACGAAAAATAAGAGCCATCCTACCCACGGCTTCATCTTCTTGTTATCATTACTTGTACTCATAGCGATAAATTTGATAGTTATTTGTTTTTAAATTATTGCTTTTAGCCATTGGCTTTTAGCTTTTGGCTTTGCGTTGAATGTTTTTTCTTTCCTGCTAATAGCTAATAGCTAACAGCCAACAACTATTTCCCCTTCATTGCCGTATTCAGCCAGTCCGGCACGTTGGTATCGGGCATCGGCACCGGTGCGTTGGGCGTGGAAACTTCCGAGCGGCTGCGTGTGTGCGGAACATCGCGATGACAATCCCAGCAGGCGTGCCCGCGCATTTCTTTCATCTCTTTGAAACCCATCCGTCCGGTATTCACAAACTCCTGATTAAGCTGCGTGTGGCAGCGGATGCAGTTATCCATAATAACCTGCGAACTGGCTTCGATGGTTTGTAACGCTGTTGCTTCTTTTCTCAACGTGAAAACGGTGGAGTGGCGAAGGCCGTCTTTGGCTTTGAAGTAATACTTGTTTACGATGTTGTTGTGCGGCACGTGGCAATCGTTGCAAGTGGTATTGCGGGCATGCGAACTGTGTGTCCAGGTGGCATAGTACGGCGCCATTACGTGACAGTTGACACAAGTTCTCGGGTTATCCGACAGGTAACTATAGGCGCGGGAAGCAATAAAAGTATAAATAAACAGCCCCACAAAAGCGCCCGTGATAATGATGGCCGGATATTTCCAACCGCCGCGGGGTTTTACTTCGTTCCAGACTTTCTTTAGTTTACTCATGATAAATTCAGTTTGAGAGTACCTTTAATCAACTTCGATACAAAAAAAGACATTTTTATCGTAAAAGAATGTAATATTTATTACGAATCGCAAAAAAATAGTTATTTTCGCACGACAAAGATATATAGCTGCGCTGTAATTCAATGGTAATTAGCTACGCGTAATTCGATAGCTATTCGTTGTGGCGATAAACTGTTCAACGACACAACTAATTACAACTGAATAACTATTGAATTACAACCGAATAACAATTGAAATTTATGAATCATCCGCATACAAATTATTCCCAATCCATTTTTCAATGCCCGCTTTGCAACTCCATACCCAAGGGTGACAGGGACGGCTTTTTGCACGACGTGCGTTACAGTGTGAAACGATACGGAAAAGGAGACATGCTGGTGGCGCAGGGCGCGGTTTACGAAATGCTGTACATTGTGGTGAAAGGCGAAGTGAGTACGGAGATGTCTGACGAGAAAGGCGATTTCATGAAAATTGAACTCATAAAAGCGCCCAATCCGCTGGCCACCGGTTTTCTGTTTGCCACCAACAACGTATCGCCCGTAACCGCCATTGCCAAAACCGATTGTGTTGCCATTCTTATTCCCAAAGACAACGTGTATTTGCTGATGACCAAATACCCGGAGTTCATGAAAGCGTTTCTGTCGTACATCTCCAACAAGGTGGCTTTTTTGTCGGAAAAGCTGCGCCTGGCATCGTTGCGTACCATCCGCGCCAAGCTGGCCTATTACGTGTTGCGCGAATCGAAAGGCGAACAACAATTTCAGCTGAAGATTTCGAAAGAAGAGTTGTCGCGGTTGTTTGGCGTTTCGCGCCCGGCGTTGGTAAACGTGATGATGCAGATGGCCGATGAAGGACTGATCGGTGTGGACAGGCGCACGATAAATATTAACGACAGAATAGCTTTACAACGACTTTTTTAAAAAGCAGAAATATGAAAAATTTACTTCTCATTTTAGCGTTTATATTCGTGTCTGTTGTGGCTTTTGCACAGCAAGAAGAATATCAAAAGAAAGTTTACGTTTCTCCCGAAAACGATACGCTTCGTTACAGGGAACTGACACCCGAAAAATTATTGCCAAACGAAAAATATCCATTGGTACTCTTTCTTCACGGTGCAGGCGAGCGCGGTAGCGACAACGAAGCGCAATTGCGGCACGGCGGAAATATGTTCACCAATCCGGTGAATCGGGAAAAATATCCGGCATTTGTGATTTTTCCGCAATGCCCGCAAACGGATTCTTGGGCGCCAAGGAATCGCTCGGCTGCTTCGGGAGAAGATCCTTTTGGCCAAAATCCGTCGGTGACGAAAGCGTTGAGTCTGGTGAAAAAAGTGCTGGACGAAGCAATAAAAAAATATCCGGTGGATGAAAACAGAATTTACATTGCCGGTCTTTCGATGGGTGGGATGGGAACATTTGATATGTTGTGCCAATATCCCAATCTTTTTGCGGCAGCAATTCCCATCTGCGGCGGAGTGAATATCGAAAGATTGGGCAAAATTAAAACCGGAACGAATATCCGGATTTATCACGGCGATGCCGATACGGTTGTTCCTGTTACGTATTCGCGTGAAGCGTACAAGGTTCTCAAGCAAAACGGTGTGAATGTAGAATACATTGAATATCCCGGTGTAAATCACGACAGTTGGACTCCCGCTTTCAACGAAGACGATTTTATGGCGTGGCTTTTCGGCCAAAGAAAGTAAAAGGTGCATTTTTTATCAGGCAACTTTTCCGCAATTCGTTTGTTTAGGTTTTAGCAAGTATTTTGTATATGAATAATTTGCTTGTAAATTTGTAGGGATAAAACTTTTAAAGGTAAAGAAGTTATGACTCGGCAAAACATTATAGAACAAATTCGTCAGGTGTTGAAATGTGTTACACCCAACGCACAAATCATACTATACGGCTCGCAAGCGCGTGGTGATGCCCGTGCTGATAGCGATATTGATTTGCTTATTCTTCTGGATGAACCTGAAATTACTCCGCGGCGTGAACAAGACATAATTCGCCCGCTGTATGAGTTGGAAGTAAAATCGGGAATTATCATAAGCCCTATGATCATGCCCCGCCGGTTGTGGGAAAACCGGCCTTTTCAGACTCCCTTCTCGTTAAATATCTTAAATGATGGAGTGGCATTATGAAACAAAATTTATTGCCCGAACACCGTGTGGCACTAGTGGAGTACCGGTTTGAGCGCGCTCGAAAAACGTTGGAAGAAGCCGCCTATATGCGAAAAGGCAACTTTTTTAACGCCGCGGTAAACCGGCTTTATTACGCTTGTTACTATGCCGCAACAGCCTTACTCGTAGCCAAAGGCGTGGAAGCCACGACGCATAGCGGTGTTAAAACTATGTTGTCTTATCACTTTGTACGCACCGGTTTGCTGAGTTTGGAAAACGGAACCACGTTCAGTAGCCTGTTCGACAAACGCCACAGCAGCGATTACGAAGATTTTGCTTATTGTGATGCTGCTTTGACCGATTATCTTTATCCTCGTGCACAAGTATTTATCGATTCAGTAGAACAATTGGCAAAAGATATTCTACTTGATCGGTAATATCATATTATTTCAGAAATCGGTTATCAAAACAAATTTTAGCAATCAAATTTTTAACAATGAAAAAAATAGATAATCAGGCGCTGGTTATTTTCGGCGCCTCGGGCGACCTTACGTATCGAAAACTGATACCTTCGGTTTTCGATTTATATATGAACAACTCGCTTCCCGAAGGCTATGCCGTGCTGGGAGTGAGCCGCTCGAAATTTACCGACAACGAGTTCCGGAAAAAAATGAAGGAAGGGATAAAAGAATTCTCGCACTTCAAGGATGCCCGCGCGGAGAAGATAAACGATTTCTTGAAGAAACTTTTTTACATCAGCATCGACACGCAAAAGAGCGAAGATTACGAACTGGTGAAAAATAAACTCCGCGAGCTGAACAAGAAATTCAATCTTCACCACAACTACATCTTCTATCTCTCCACGCCGCCGCAGTTGTATCCCATCATCCCCAAGTATCTTTACGGACAAGGACTTACGTTGCAACAAAAAGGTTTCCGCCGCATCATTATCGAAAAACCTTTCGGGCACGACTTGAAATCGGCACAAGAGTTGAACAAGTTGCTGGTTGATTTCTTCAGCGAAGAACAAATCTACCGCATCGACCATTATCTGGGAAAAGAAACCGTGCAAAACCTGATGGTTACCCGCTTTTCGAACGGAATTTTCGAGCCGCTGTGGAACCGAAATTACGTGCAGCACGTGGAAATTACCGCTGCCGAAAGCATCGGCGTGGAAGGGCGCGGCGGATATTACGACCAGGCCGGCGTGATGCGCGACATGATTCAGAACCACCTGCTGCAGGTGGCATCGCTGGTGGCTATGGAACCACCGGCCAAGGTTAGCTCGGAAGAAATACGGCACGAGAAATTGAAGGTTTTCCGCTCGTTGCGCCCGTTGAGCGAAGACGATTTGCGAAACAACGTCATTCGCGGGCAATACACGGAGTCGCACGTGAAAGGGAAATTGCTACCGGGCTATCGCGACGAAGAAGGTGTGGCCGAAAACTCGCGCACGGAAACCTATTTCGCCATGAAGTTTTTTATCGACAACTGGCGGTGGAGTGGGGTGCCGTTTTATATCCGATCGGGAAAACGTCTTCCTACGCGAGTTTCGGAGATTGTGATTCACTTTAAGCCGTCGCCGGCACAGCTTTTCAAATCCATCGACGGCGCCATCGAAGCCGGTAACCAGCTTATTCTCCGCATCCAGCCCGACGAAGGCATCTTGCTGAAAACCGGCATGAAAGTTCCCGGAAACGGTTACGAAGTGAAATCGGTAAACGTGGATTTTCATTATTCGGACTTGAAAGACCACTACATCCCCGAAGCCTACGAACGACTGATTTTGGATTGTATGATTGGCGATAATACGCTGTATATGTCGGGCGAAGGAGCGGAACTGACGTGGAAATTCGTGCAGCCCATTCTCGATTATTGGGAAAGCGACCCCGATGCGCCGCTGTACGGTTATCCGTCCGGTTCGTGGGGGCCTGATAATGCCGACGAACTGATTGAAGGACAAAACCAGACGTGGCGATACCCGTGCAAAAACTTGGCGGATGATGGGATTTATTGTGAATTGTGAAATCGCGGTGCGAGTTGCGGGTTACAACCTTAAACTTTGAACTTTAAACGTTAAACTTATTAAATCTATGGAAGTAAAAATATTCGATAATTTAGCGGCTCTTAATGCCGGATTTACGGAGTATCTGAAAGATATTTTAAAAGACCGCGAACGGGTTACTGTTGCTCTATCAGGCGGCTCCACCCCCAAATCGCTGTTCGATTATTGGGCGCAACATCACCAACACGACATCGACTGGAAAAGCATTTTTTTCTTTTGGGGCGACGAACGGTGCGTACCGCCCACCGACGAACAAAGCAATTACAAGATGACTCAAGAGCATTTGCTCGCCCACGTGCCCATTCCCGAAAGAAATATCTTTCGCATCAAGGGCGAAAACGATCCCGCCGCGGAAGCCAAAAGATATTCCACGTTGCTGCAAATGGAGATAGAAATGGTGAACGGTGCTCCGTCGTTCGATTTGGTTATTCTGGGTTTAGGCGACGATGGGCACACGGCCTCCATTTTTCCGCACGAAATAAAACTGTGGAAAAGCAATAAACTCTGCGTTGTGGCAACGCACCCCGAAAGCGGGCAGAAACGGGTAAGTTTATCGGGAAAAGTAATCAATAACGCGCAGCGTGTGGCATTCTTAGTTACCGGAGCCGGCAAGGCCGAAAAGGTGAAAGAGATTATTGAACGGAGAAAGGATGTGAAAGATATTTATCCGGCGGCTAAGGTGAAGCCGGTGTCGGGGAATTTGGTGTGGTTTTTGGAT
>CAKTUP010000079.1 GCA_934621705.1 uncultured Petrimonas sp. | reverse complement strand
TTCTTTAAGATGCAAAATTGGGAAAAACACGGCAGGCAATCGTGTTAAAAAAGCGTAAATAACAATATTGTAACAATTTAGTAAAATAACTTCGTCTCCCTGTCTCTTGTCACCCCGTCGCACGTCGCCCTTTCTCCATATCGCAATTTTTCACTACCTTTGCAGGTTCTCATTTCCAATAAAAATGACCAAAGATACAGAAGTAATAAACGTGTACGGCGCTCGCGTACACAACCTCAAAAATATAGACGTAACCATTCCGCGCGACTCGCTTACGGTAATCACCGGACTGAGCGGCAGCGGAAAATCGTCGCTCGCTTTCGACACCGTTTTTGCCGAAGGGCAGCGGCGTTATATCGAAACATTCTCGGCTTACGCCCGCGGATTTTTGAGCAAAATGGAACGTCCCGATGTGGATAAAATAACCGGACTTAGCCCCGTTATCTCCATCGAACAAAAAACCACCAACAAAAATCCGCGCTCCACCGTGGGCACCACCACCGAAATTTACGATTTCCTGCGCCTGCTTTATGCCCGTGCGGGAGATGCCTTTTCGTACATCACGGGCGAAAAAATGGTGAAATACACCGAAGAACAAATCCTCGATTTGATTTTAACCCGCTACATCGGTAAAAAAATCTACATCCTCGCTCCCGTTGTGCGAAACAGAAAAGGGCATTACAAGGAATTGTTCGAGCAAATCCGAAAAAAAGGATTTTTAAGCGTTCGTGTGGACGGTGAAATCCGCGAAATCCTGCCGGGAATGAAGGTGGACCGATATAAAAACCACAGCATCGAAGTGTTGGTGGACAAACTTATCGTGTCCAACAAGTTTGAGGACAAGTTGAAATCGAGCGTTCGAACGGCGATGAAGCAAGGTTCGGGATTGATACTCATCCAAGATGTCGATTCCGATGAAGTGCGCCACTACAGCCGCGAATTGATGTGTCCAACCACCGGATTGTCGTACAACGAACCCGCTCCGCACAATTTTTCGTTCAACTCGCCGCTGGGCGCCTGCCCCAAATGCAAAGGCATCGGCACAATCGATAAAATAGATACCGACAAAATTATTCCTGATCCGTCCATCAGCATTGCCAAAGGCGGTATCGTTCCGCTGGGAAAAGAAAAGAGCAACCTGTTTTTCTGGCAAATTGCCGCAATATGCGAAAAATACGGCGTAACGCTGCAAACACCCATACAAGACATTCCGCAGGATGCCATCGATGAAATCATTTACGGAACCGACGAGCGATTGAAAATCAAAAACGAATCGTTGGGCAACTCCAACTATATGGTCAGTTACGAAGGAATTGCCAAGTACATCGATATGCAGCAGGACGACGACGCGTCGGCAACCGCGCAAAAATGGGCGGGGCAGTTCATTTCCACTTCGGTTTGTCCCGAATGCAACGGGCAGCGGCTTAACCGCGAAGCCCTTCATTTCAAAATAAACGATAAAAACATCGCCGAACTTGCCGCGATGGACATCCAACAACTCTACGACTGGTTTGTGGATGCCGAAGATCACGTTTCGGAAAAACAACGGCTTATTGCCGAAGAGATAAAAAAGGAAATTCTTTCGCGGTTGCGCTTCCTTATCGATGTGGGGCTGGGATATCTTTCGCTCTCTCGTGCATCGGCATCGCTGTCGGGCGGCGAGAGCCAGCGCATCAGGCTTGCTACGCAAATCGGTTCGCAACTGGTAAACGTATTGTATATTTTGGATGAACCCAGCATCGGGTTGCATCAGCGCGATAATCACCGCTTGATTGATTCGCTGAAGAAACTGCGCGATTCCGGTAATTCCGTTGTAGTGGTGGAACACGACAAAGATATGATGCTCGCATCGGATTACGTGGTGGATATGGGGCCGTTTGCCGGGCAAAAAGGCGGCGAAGTGGTTTTCGAAGGCACTCCCGATGAAATGCTCAAAAAGAATACACTCACGTCCAACTACTTGAACGGAAAGATCGAAATAAAAATCCCCGAAAACCGCCGCAAAGGAAACGGCAAGTCGCTGATTATTGAAGGAGCCGCGGGCAACAACCTGAAAAACGTTACCGTTGAGTTTCCACTTGGGACATTTATTTGCGTTACGGGCGTATCGGGAAGCGGGAAATCCACGCTTATCAACGAAACGCTGCAACCGATTTTGAGCCAGAAGTTCTACCGCTCGCTCAAAGATCCCATGCCCTACAAAGAAGTGCACGGTATAAAAAACGTGGATAAAGTGGTGAGCGTTGACCAATCTCCCATCGGGCGGACACCGCGATCCAATCCGGCCACTTACACGGGCGTTTTCAGTGATATCCGAACGCTGTTCGCGGGTATGCCCGAAGCAAAAATCCGCGGCTACAAACCCGGCCGGTTCTCGTTTAACGTGAAAGGCGGACGCTGCGAAACCTGCGGCGGAAACGGATACAAAACACTGGAGATGAATTTCCTGCCCGATGTAATGGTTCCGTGCGAAGAGTGCCACGGCAAAAGATACAATCGTGAAACGCTGGAAGTGCGGTTCAAAGGAAAATCCATTGCCGACGTGCTGAATATGTCGATTAACGAAGCAGTTGACTTTTTCGAAAACGTGCCCAATATTTTGCACAAAATAAAAGTGTTGCAGGAAGTGGGATTGGGTTATATCAAACTGGGGCAATCGTCCACCACGCTATCGGGCGGCGAAAGCCAGCGCGTGAAACTCTCCAGCGAACTCGCCCGAACCGATACGGGAAACACACTTTACGTGTTGGATGAGCCAACAACCGGCTTGCATTTCGAAGATATCCGCATACTGCTGGGCGTGTTGAACAAACTGGTGGACAAAGGAAATACGGTTATCGTTATCGAACATAATCTCGACATTATCAAATGTGCCGATTACATTATCGATCTCGGCCCCGAAGGTGGCGAAAAGGGCGGAAATGTGCTGGCAACCGGCACACCGGAAGAGATTATCAAAAATGAAAACAGCTACACGGCGAAGTATTTGAAGGAAGAATTGAAATGACTTGTGCGGTGCGGGGTGCTGGATGCGAGTTAGGGGCTGATAATTTGGTGAATTTTCGTATTCATCCGTATGGTCATAAAAAAACTTCTTAAAATATTTTTTAATGCGTCAGACGACCAATCCTTCAGACGCGGCCGCTCACCACGCAACACGTAACCCGCAACTCGCAACCCGTAATCCGCAACAAAAAGTTAAAAATCAGTTTTTTCTGAACTTTTCAACAACCCTCTTGTTATAGGTTTTGAAGTATAATTGCAGGACATTATTAAGAATTGGTTTAAATAACCAAAGAAATAAAATAAAAAAACATGGCAAAAATCACATTTAAAGGCAATCCCGTAAGCACGGGAGGCGATTTACCCAATGTGGGTTCGCAGGCTCCCGACTTTTCACTGGTAAAAGGGGATTTATCGGAGTTGAAATTATCTGACTTAAAAGGAAAAAATGTAGTGTTAAACATTTTTCCGAGCATCGATACCGGCGTATGTGCGGCATCTGTCCGCAAGTTCAACAAAGAAGCCGGTAATCTGAACAATACAACCGTTCTCTGTATTTCGGCAGATTTGCCGTTTGCTTCGAGTCGCTTTTGCGGCGCCGAAGGATTGGAGAACGTGGTTACGCTTTCCACTTTTCGCGACAACTCATTCGCCGACAAGTACGGAGTACTTATGACCGACGGCCCGCTCAAGGGATTGTTGGCACGTGCGGTGGTGGTAGTTGGTCCCGATGGGAATGTCGTATATAACGAGCTGGTTCCTGAGATTGCACAGGAGCCGGATTATGAATCTGCAATCAACTCGATAGTGTAGTTTGTTTCATGAAGATTGTGTTAACAAGAAAAGTCTGCGAAGTGATTCGCGGGCTTTTCGCTTTTTAAACGGTAGGATAAAACAATCATAAATCGGCAATTGTTATAATTTCATTATCAATCATTGCCGTGCATGAAAAAGGAAAGAGAAATTACGTTCAAATCGCTGTGGCGCATTATCAAACTTACCATCCGGGGTTTTACCGATGATAACGTTACAAAATTGAGTGCTTCGCTGGCTTACGCCACCATCTTCGCCATTATTCCGTTCATAACACTCATCATTACCATCGGAACATTTTTCCGCCGCGATATCGCAACGCAATTATACGGAAGAATGAACAATTTGTTGGGAGAAGAAGTGGTGGTTCAATTGCAAACGATCATCAACAACGCTTCTGCGGCAAACAGTTCCACTATGGCTACCATTATCAGCTTCGGGGTAATGATCTTCGGGGCTACCGCCATTTTTGCCGAAATGCAAACATCGCTGAACTTCATTTGGGGCATAAAACCCAAACCCAAAAAAGGATGGCTTATGTATCTGAAAAACCGGCTTCTTTCGTTTTCCATGATACTTATTTTTGGTTTTATGCTGCTGGTCACCCTGGCGTTATCTACATTGATAAGCAGCGTGAGCGACCGCCTTATCGCTTATTTCCCCAATGTTACCGCAATACTTTTTCAGGTGTTGGGAATACTGGTGAACATTATTGTAATCTCCATACTTTTCATTTTAATACTTAAGATGCTGCCCGATGCCAAGATCAAATTCAAAGACGTGGCTGTGGGCGCGGTAGTTACCACCGTGCTTTTTCTGTTGGGACAACTTGCCATATCGTTCTATATGGGCACCCGAAACATCACATCGGTTTACGGGGCGGCGGCATTCATATTGATTCTTTTAACGTGGATTTATTATTCATCCATCATCATTTACATCGGGGCCGAATTTACCAAAGCATGGGCCGATGAAGTGGGCGATAAAATTTTTCCCGATGAGTATGCAGTATCCACGCGCATTGTGGAAATTCTGGAAGATAAACCCATAGAAACAATTAACAAGCAGGAAATAGATAAGGCAGCTGATACGCCGTCGTGAACAAAAAATAAAAAAGTTTTGTTTATTTAAGAAATAGACAAAAATATTCACTTTATAAAAACAAACTTATGAAGAAAATTATCGGAATTATTTTGATAGTTATTGCGCTGGGACTGGGTTACATGGGTATTACCGGATTTCAGCAAAGCACAAGCGCCGTAAAAATTCTGGGTATCGAACTCAGAGCCGAAGACAAAGGCGGCAAAGAAACGGCCATTATTCAATTAGCGCTCGCTGTTGCATCATTGGTGGGCGGAGTGGTTTTGATAAACGCAAAGGAAAAATAACAGTTTCACAATCTCACAAACACGCTATCGAAATCCGTTGGAAGAAGTTCCAGCGGATTTTTTTGTAATCTCAATCCGCAAAACACAACTACACCATTAAAACTCATAAATCTTTCGCTCCTTGCAACTTCTCTCGTTTTTTATTACTTTTGTAAGGAAATTAGTCAAATCCGATATGGCGAAAAGAAAAAAAAGCACTGCAAGAAGAAAAACTACAGCTTCAACTACACGAAAACGAAAAAAAAGTTTGGTTAGTTTTTTCAAAAACGAAAGAGTACAGTTCATTTTTGGTGTTCTTGTTGCTTTTTTGGGAATCTTCACGCTGCTGGCAATCATCTCCTTCTTTTTTACTGGCGCTGCCGACCAAAGTAAAGTCCTGAACAAATCGTTTTGGGAACTCACTCAGGACAAACAACTGGAAGTGGACAACTGGACAAGCACCGGCGGTGCATTTTTAGCCGAAATGCTCGTAAACAAATGGTTTGGCATATTTTCGATGCTTATTCCGTTTTTCATCATTTATTTAGGGCTAAGAATGATGAAAGTTTCCGATTTCAGCTTCATAAAAGCGCTTCTCATCACTGCCTTCGGATTGATTTGCGGCTCCATCACCAGCGCGTTTATTTTCGGAAGGTTGTTTCCCAAAAGCCACATCAATTGGGGTGGCGCGCACGGAAGCCAGATAGAGAATATTCTGGAAAGCAGCATCGGCGTGCCCGGAATGATTTTACTCGTGCTTTTGTTTCTGCTCATTATCGTAATCGTTTTCCGCCGAAGTTCGATGCACAAAATTCAGGAAACGCTTATCAACAACAAGCCGACATTCGGCGTAAACAAAGAAAACGAAACGCCGATAAAGCTCGAATTTGAAAAGGAAATTGAGCCTGAAAGAGAACCGAAACCAAGTATTTGGAAAAAACTTTTCGCTTTCCGAAAAAAAGACAAACCGGAAGAAGAAATCGAGACTACGGATACTTTACCGATCACAAAAATCGAAAAAACGCCGGTGGCGCCAATTCCCGAAAGAAGGCCCGCTATCCAACCCATCCCCAAAAGAGATATCAAAGATGATGTTTTTGAAGTAATTGTACCCAAAGACGACGCACAAATTACAACACCGGAACCGGAAGAAAAAACGCCGGCAGTTCCCGTATCGGAAGCAGGGGAAGAACCGGAATCGGATGTAGAAATTCTGGAAGATTACGACCCCAAAAAAGATTTGTCAACCTTTGCCTTTCCCACCATGGAGTTGCTCAAGGTTTACAACACCGGCGGCAAAGCCGTGGATATGGAGGAGCAAAACGAGAACAAGGACAAGATTATCAGCACGCTTCGCAACTACGGGATAGAAATTACATCGATAAAAGCCACCGTTGGCCCCACCATCACGTTATACGAAATCGTGCCGCAGGCCGGAGTCCGCATTTCCCGGATCAGAAACTTGGAAGACGATATCGCGCTAAGCCTTTCAGCACTGGGAATACGTATTATTGCCCCGATGCCGGGAAAAGGCACTATCGGCATAGAAGTGCCCAACAAAGACCCGCAAATTGTGTCGATGCAATCGGTGATCGCTTCCGTAAAATTTCAGGAATGCACGTTCGATTTGCCGGTCGCGCTCGGGAAAACCATCACAAACGAAGTTTTTATTTTCGATTTGGCTAAAATGCCGCACTTGCTGGTTGCCGGAGCCACGGGACAAGGGAAATCGGTGGGATTGAATGCGATAATCACATCGTTGCTCTACAAAAAACATCCGTCGGAAATGAAAATGGTGCTTATCGACCCTAAAATGGTGGAATTCAACATTTACTCCACCATCGAAAAGCATTACCTGGCCAAACTTCCCGATGAAGAGAAAGCCATCATCACCGATGTTACCAAAGTGACGCAAACACTCAACTCGCTCACCAAAGAAATGGACGACCGCTACGAATTGCTGATGCGCGCCAAAGTGAGAGCGATAAAAGAATACAACGAAAAGTTCATTAAGCGCAAGCTGAATCCGAAAAATGGACACAGGTATTTACCGTATATTGTGGTGGTTATCGACGAGTTTGGCGATTTAATTATGACTGCCGGAAAAGAAATCGAGATGCCTATCGCGCGTATCGCACAAAAGGCACGCGCCGTGGGCATGCACATGGTGATTGCCACACAACGGCCTACAACAAATATCATTACCGGAACCATCAAGGCCAACTTTCCTGCCCGAATGGCTTTCCGCGTAACGTCGCAAATCGATTCGAGAACCATTCTCGATGCCACCGGCGCCAACCAGCTCATCGGTCGGGGCGATATGCTTTTCTCGCAAGGAAGCAACCTCATCCGCATCCAGTGCGCGTTTGTGGATACACCCGAAGTGGAAGAGATTTCACAATATATCGGTAAACAACGCGGTTACGAAACTGCTTTTGCCCTTCCCGAAGTTGTATCCGAAAGCAGTGAAGACAAAATAGGCTCGGTGGATTTAAACGAACGCGACTCTCTTTTCGAAGAAGCCGCCCGATTGATCGTTATTCATCAGCAAGGGTCAACATCACTCATCCAACGGAAGTTTTCCATCGGTTACAACCGCGCCGGAAGATTAATGGATCAGATAGAAAGCGCCGGAATTGTAGGTCCCGCACAAGGCAGCAAACCGCGTGATGTGTATATTTCGGATGAGTATTCGCTGGAGAAGTTGTTGGATTCGTTGAGATAATAGGGTGCTGCGAGTTCCAACTCGCAATAAATAAAACATGCGATTCGGAAATCGCATCACCCGAAACTTTAAACTTTAAACTAATTCCATCGTCTATCTGTAACAAACCCATTAAAAGAACAACATTATGAAGAAATATATATTCACACTGGCCGCTTTATTAATTGGAGTATTCTCTTTCGCTCAAACTTCTGCTGAAGCAAAAAGCATTTTAGACAAAGCCTACAGTTCTTACGAAAATTCGAAAGGCATAAAAATGTCGTTCAGCGTTGCCACCACCGACGAAAACGGAACGGCGTATCAGGCTCAAAAGGGAACGGCATTGGTAAAAGGCAACAAATTCAAAATCGAAATGCCCACCATCGACACCTGGTTCGACGGAAAAACGCAATGGGTTATGATGAAAGACCTGAACGAAGTAAACATCAGCAATCCATCCCCCGAAGAAATAGCTTCCATCAGCCCGTTGGCGCTGTTGAGCATGTACAAAACCGGATACACGCTTAAAAATCCTGTAACCAAAACCGTTAATGGAAAGAGCGCTTCGGTAATCGATATGACTCCCACCATGAGCAAGAGCGATTTCAACAATATATCGGTCGCCATCGATAAAAAAACAAATACCGTTCTTCAAGTGAACCTCACAATGAAAAACGGCATGAAAAACAAAATCGATATCAGCGATTACAACGCCAACTACAATTTTCCCGATACTGATTTCGTTTTTGATAAAGGCAAATATCCCAAAGTTGAGATTATTGATTTAAGGTAAAGCCTCCCCCGCCCCTCCTAAAGAGGGGAGCTGGCGCTACAAATAATCATCGTATGCCCGCAATTCTCCCCTTAAGGGGGAGTTAGAGGGGGCTTATCCCAAATAGAAAATCCCGATAACACTTCTCCATTTAACGGAATAATCGTACCTTTGAAACCATAATTCACAAACACATTATTATATATGAGAAATAAAGTAAGATGCCTGATCATCGGATCTGGCCCGGCAGGATATACTGCTGCCATCTATGCTTCGCGCGCCAACCTGGAACCTGTTTTGTTTGAAGGCTTGCAGCCCGGCGGTCAGCTGACCACCACCACCGAAGTTGAAAACTTCCCCGGATATCCCGAAGGAATCACCGGCCCGGAAATGATGGAAGACCTCAAAAAACAAGCCCAGCGTTACGGAACCGAAGTGTATTCGGGAAGGGCAACGGCAGTGGATTTCAACGTTCGCCCGCTGAAAGTAACCATCGACAACGAGCAAGTTATCGAAGCCGATACGGTAATTATCTCTACCGGCGCAACCGCCAAATACCTGGGACTACCCGACGAAACAAAATACGCCGGACAAGGTGTTTCGGCCTGTGCTACGTGCGACGGATTTTTCTATCGCAAAAAAACAGTAGCCGTTGTTGGCGGTGGTGATACTGCTTGTGAAGAAGCCATATACCTTTCGGGATTAGCCGCCAAAGTATATATGATCGTCCGCAAAAACCACCTGCGCGCATCGCAAATTATGCAGGAACGTGTGATGAACAATCCGAAAATTGAAATTCTTTTCGAACACAACACCGTAGGTTTGTTTGGCGAAAACGGCGTTGAAGGCGCCCATTTGGTAAAACGCATGGGTGAACCCGATGAAGAAAAAGTAGACATCGCCATCGACGGATTTTTCCTTGCCATCGGGCACACCCCAAACACCGATATTTTT
>CAKTUP010000078.1 GCA_934621705.1 uncultured Petrimonas sp. | reverse complement strand
CACCAAAAGACACTTAAACAGAGATGTTTAGGTGTTTTTCTTTTTTATACTACTTATAAATTTTTAGCCGATAATCCGGATCAACCCGAATTATTGTGGACTACGCATAAATATTGGTTAGCCTGAATAAAAAGTAAGGTATATGTTTTACCCCTCTTAAGGTAGCCCTGAAAGCTTTAATTTTAGCATTGAAACTTTCTGCCGAAGCATTCGTTGAACGCCTGTCGAAATAATTAAGAATAGTTCTGTAATGAGCCGATATGCTTCTTTTTACGGTACCGAAAGTTTTAAATCCGGATTGCTCCACGGCTTCATACCATTTGGCAAGCCGTGTGAGAGCTAGGGTTTTATCATTGGTGTGTTCGTAGATTCCTTTTAATTGCATGGTAAGTTTATAAGCTGTTTCTAAGTCAGGATAATAGAGAAAGAGTATTTCTGCCCGAAAACGCTGAGAAGGAGTCCATTTATTCTCTGCCTTGAAAAGCAGATAGCGGCTTCTGGCCAACAGTTGTCTGAGGGTATCTCCATTTTCCAAAAGCAATGGTTTGTGAGTTTTCCCTGTTTCTTTAGCCAACTCCATCTCTTTGTTTTCCTGCTCAATAGCCTGCCACCGATAGGCAATACGCATATCCTGTAAGGCTTCTACGGCAAGTTTCTGTACGTGAAAACGGTCTGTAACTAAATTTGCGGCAGGAAAACATCGACGAGCAATAAGCTCCATATTGGGTGCCATATCCAAAGTAATCTCCTTTACTTTTCTACGTTTGGAGGCAGGCATTTCTTGAAGATATTTTATAACCGTCTCAGCCGATGTACCCTTGACGATAGCCACAATAGCGCCTTTACGCCCATTGGCTTCCTTGTTGGTAACCACCGTATAAAGTTCGTCATAGCTCAATGCGGTTTCATCAATACTTAAATATGGACCTACATTCTCACTAAACAGTAGATAGTTTTGTGCGTGTTCCCGCTCTTTCCATCCGTGGAATCCGGACAAGTAACACCGATACCACTCCTCCAAGCGTTTACCATCAAGGTGAAAAAACTTCGCCAACGTATGGCTGTTTATAGGTTCAGTATCAAGGTAATTCTTTTAAAAAAGTCGCAAACTCGCGGGTTAAACGAGTGCCTTGGGCGATGACCTCCCAATCGCGCATATAGGGGTTGCCAGTAGCTTTTTCCTGCCAACGGCGACGGCGAACCCGTAAGGTCAAACCTCTGTCCCGAACAGGGAAATCTTGAATATCGACAGCGGGATAAAATCCTTTCGAGAGATAGGAGCTATCACCCATTTCAAATTCGCTTAATATTTTTTCATCCAAATGAAGAATAATACGGGTGTCATACTCTTCTACATCAATTACGTCAAAGTAATCAGTCAGTCCCTCAGGGAGCAATAATTCATATCCTGTTTTCATGGAGCAAATGTAGAAAATTTTAAAAGACTCCACAAGTTTTCGGGTTGATCCGTTTTCGACCTTTAAAATCCTCGTATTTCACATCTTTTCTTCCGCTGTTTATTATGCCAAAAGAGCCTTCGAGGTTCCACAACGACCATCCCCAGCCTTGCTCCTTAAAAACACCGAAAACATCTTCCAGCCAAGCCAATGCTACCGCATGGGGTGTTCGGTTATGACATCCCATTTCGCCGATGTGCACTTTTCCTCCTTTTTCTACCCAAGGTTCCCAGGGTTTCACTGAAGCCTCGTAAATACTTTGCCTGTCGTATCTTTTGCCTTCGGCAACCAGCGGCCACGAGAGCTGATCTTCGGGAAACTTTTGTACCAGATCCCAATTTACCCAGCTTGCACGAAAATGTGAAATCAACATCGGATCATATCCTCTTCCGCTCTGGATGATATTCGGAACATCGGTAAGCGTCATCAGCGGATTTCTGCCGACATCTTTTCCATCGACAAAAATCAACCTGTCGGGGTCTTCGTTTCGAATCGCATTGATAAGCCTTCGGGCAACTTTATCGTATTTCTCCACACTCACGGAAGGAGCTTCATTGATCAGATTAAAACTCAGCAATTTACTCGATATTCCTTTGTAACGTTGCGAAAAATGTCTCCAATGATGTTCCGCCGCAAGCAAAGGAGCTTCGTCTTCAAACAAATCGGTAGCCGGTTTTGGCGGATTTATGCAATATCCGGGAAGTCGATGAAAGTTGAGGTTCACGTGCAAATTATATTGCTTGCCAAACTCCACCGCCTGATCTATTTCTTTCATTACCTTTTCATCGATACGATACCAATCGTCTTCGCTACTCCAGGTCCAATACGAAAGCGGCAGACGAACGAAATTGAATCCCCAATCCGCCATTATTTCAAAGTCTTGCTCATCGAAAGGCGTTTGATTAGCGGGATTGAATTTATTCAATAAATTGAAGCCTTTCCACAAGGAAAATTCATGCGAAACGGTTTTCTTTCCCATACGGGCCAACGAACTGCACGATACGCCTGCCATTCCGGCAGCGGCTAATAATCCCATGCTTTTAACAAAATCTCTTCTTTTTATGTCCATGATTGCATCGATATTAATTTTTCAGATAATTGCAAAAATAACAATTTGTGCTGAACAAATGCAGTTTCCTTCGGTTATAATTCGAAGAAAAAACGCGAGTTTCCTGTTTTTTTCCTAAATTTGCAACGTGAAAATCAAAAACAAGAGACAATGAAAAAGTCATTCTTTTTTGTTATCATTCTGTTAACAAACACATTACTTTATCCGATTTTTGCTCAACAAAAAGGGAAAGCATCCTATTATTCCAACAAATTTCATGGCCGAAAAACATCGAGCGGTGAAATTTATCACAAAGACAGTTTGACCTGCGCTCACAAAACCTATCCGTTTGGAACCATATTGGAAGTAAAAAACCCGAAGAACGGGAAAAGCGTACTGGTGAAAGTTACGGATCGGGGGCCGTTTTCGCGAAACAAAATCATTGACCTGTCTTATGCTGCGGCAAGGCAGTTAGAAATAATAAGGCAAGGTGTAGCCGTGGTGGAATTGCAGGAATGGAATTTTATGAAATTGCAGCCGTTTGTTTTTGATTTTAACGATATCTTTCTGAAAATTCCCCCACATTACAACAAAGAACTGAAAATAGAGAAAGAAAAAGTACTGAAATAAAAAGAGACGCGGCGTGCCGCGTCTCTTTTTTGATAAGCATCTGCTGGTTTCAAACCAGTTGATATTTTATTTATTCTCGTTCGAGAACGAATACGGAAAATCGGATTTATTGATACCCCGCTTTTTATTGGGAGTTTCGGACATTTGAATATCGATTTTTGCTCCGTTCATCAAATCTCCGTGCGTTACGAAATTTTTTGAGTAAGTTTTACCGTTTAGTTTATAATCGGAGATATAACGTTTGGATTTGTCGTTTCCGAGAGAATTTACCTGAATACTTTTTCCGTTCTCCAAATGAACAGTCATTTTTTCAAACAGCGGAGAACCCAAAATATACTCATCGCTTCCCGGACAAACGGGATAAAATCCCATAGCCGAAAACACGTACCATGCCGATGTTTGTCCGTTGTCTTCGTCACCGCAATAACCGTCGGGTGCGGGAGTGTAAAGTTTATCCATCACTTCTCGCGCCCAATATTGAGTTTTCCACGGTTCTCCGGCATAATTGTACAGATAAACCATGTGCTGAATGGGTTGATTTCCGTGCGCGTATTGCCCCATGTTCATGATTTGCATTTCGCGGATCTCGTGAATGGGGAAACCGTAATAACTGTCATCGAAAACCGGCGGCATTTTGAAAACCGAGTCCAGCATATTCACAAATTCCTTGCTTCCACCCATCAAATCAATCAATCCTTGAGGATCGTGAAAAACCGACCAGGTGTAGTGCCAGCTGTTGCCTTCGGTAAAGGCGTCGCCCCATTTCGTTGGGCTGAAAGGCGACTGAAACGTTCCATCCTTATTTTTTCCGCGCATCAATTTATGTTCGGGAGAATACAAATTGCGATAATTCTGGCTGCGTTTCGCGTATAAATCAATTTCCGATTTAGGACGGTTTAAGGCTTTTGCCAGCTTGTAGATTGTCCAGTCGGCATAAGCGTATTCCAACGTTCGGGCAGCGTTTTCGTTGATTTTCACATCGTAAGGAACATAACCAAGCGTGTTGTAATATTCGTGTCCCAGCCGTCCGGTGGACGAAACCCGCGGATGAACGTTTTCGGTTCCGTGAATCATAGCTTTGTAAAGCGTTTCGATATCGTAACCGCGCAATCCTTTCAGGTAAGCATCGGCAACCACCGAAGCGGAATTGTTACCAATCATGATTCCTCTGTGTCCGGGACTTGCCCATTCGGGAAGAAATCCGCTCTCTTTATACGTGTTTACCAATCCTTCCTGAATTTCCTTGTTTACAGACGGATACATCAAATTGAGCAATGGGAACAACGCGCGGAAAGTATCCCAAAATCCGGTATCGGTGTACATATATCCGGGTAAAACTTCGCCGTTGTACGGACTGTAATGCACGATATTTCCCTGTGCGTCAATTTCGTAAAACTTACGGGGAAACAACGTAGAACGATAAAGCATGGAATAAAAAGTACGTTTGTTGTCAATATTATTATCCTCGATCTCTATTTTTCCCAACACTTCGTTCCACGCATTTCGCCCTTCTTGCTTAACAGTTTCAAAATCCTTGTTTTCAACCTCTTTCAGGTTTTGCCACGCTTGCGCGTAACTGATGAATGACGATGCAACTTTTGCAATCACTTTCTCTCCTCGCTTGGTTGAAAACCCGATAAAAGCGCCGGCATGGTTATCTTCTACTTTGATTGTATTTTGCTGAATTTCACCGTTTTTAACCGCATGTTTGTACTCAAAAGGTTTATCGAAAACCACCACAAAATAGTTTTTGAAATTTTTGGGTACGCCTCCGCTGTTGCGTGTGGTATAGCCGATGATGGCATTTTTTTCGGGAATAATTTCTACGGCCGATCCTCTGTCGAAAGCGTCAACAAGTACGTTTGCGCTGTCGGTTTCGGGAAAAGTGAAACGAAAGATAGCTGCGCGTTCGGTGGGTGTAATTTCGGTTGTTAAATCGTAATCGGCCAAATAAACGCTGTAATAATAAGGCCTTGCAACTTCTGCCTTGTGCGAAAACCAGCTTGCGCGGTTGTCTTCGTTAAACTCCATTTTGCCGGTCATCGGCATAATCGAAAACTGTCCGTAATCGTTCATCCACGGACTGGGTTGGTGTGTTTGCTTGAACGCGCGAATTTTGTCGGCATCGTACCGATAAAGCCAGCCATCTCCCATTTTCCCGGTTTGTGGCGACCAGAAATTCATTCCCCACGGCACGGCAATGGCGGGATAAGTGTTCCCGTTTGACAGTTCGAATTTGGATTGAGTTCCAACGAGAATGCTCACGTAATCAACCGGCTCGTTTTTCACTTGCGCATTTAGAAAAAAAACGCTGAAAAATAAAAGAAATAATAGTGATTTTGATTTCATTAGTTAATTAAGATTGAAAAAAAGCGCAAATTATGCGCTTTCTTTTAATTCTCTGAAAAATCTATCGGCAATTTTTTGCGAAAAGCATCTTTGAAGCACATCAGCGTTTCGGTTCTTGATAAGCCGAGTGGCTGAAGCTGGCTGTGGATTATGCGAAGTAAGTCTTTATTATTTTTAGCGAAAACCTTGATTAACAGGTCATATTTCCCCGTAGTGTAATAACATTCTACTACTTCCGGAATTTTCTCCAGTTCTTTTACTACCGCTTCGAATGAGGAAGGAGAAATCAAAAATAAACCCACAAAAGCACACGTTTCGTAACCGATTTTTTCGGAATCGAGAATAAATTCCGACCCTTTAATTACACCCAAATTAGTTAACTTTTGAACGCGCTGATGAATGGCAGCGCCCGATACACCACATTCGCGCGCCACTTCCAGAAACGGAATACGGGCGTTGTTTACGATAAGTTTAAGGATTTTTTCGTCAAGTTCGTCTAAATCATGATAAGCCATAGTTATACTTTTAAATTGTGAGAAAAACGATATTTTTTTTACAAAAATATAAATAAATACGTTTATAACGGGCAAAAACGAACAATTTATTACTTTTTTAGCGAATCTATCGCTATAAAAGCGAATAAGGAGGAAGAAGTTAATAAGGCTTTTTCGTCAATCAAGAATGTGGACGAGTGGAGTTTGCCGCATGTTCCGTTCTCATTGGCTACGCCAAACCGATAGAAACAGCACGGATATTGTTGTGAAAAAAAACCAAAATCTTCCGCAGTCATTCGTTTTGGATATTCTGAAACATTGGCTTCGCCAAGGAATTCGATAGTCTGTGAACGAATTTTGCCGGTGATTTCTTCGTGACTTATGGTACACGGGTAACCGTCGGGCATACGAATTTCACATGTGCAGCCGTAAGCGGCAGCCGTGGAATCAATAATTTGCGGAATGATGGCGAGCATTTTCCGGCGTTCATCTTCGTCCATGCAGCGAAGCGAGCCGGCAAGCATCACTTCTGAAGGAATGACGTTGGTGGCGCCGTCGGCAATGAATTTCCCGAACGAGAGCGTCATCGGTTGAAACGGATTTCGGCGGCGACTGACCACCTGCTGCAAAGCAACGATAATATTCGATGCAGCCAGCACCGTATCGTTCAGTTCGTGCGGCAGAGCGCCGTGCCCGCCCTGCCCTTTCACCGTTATGTGAACTTCATCGGCCGATGCCATAACCGTTCCGGTTTGAAAAGCGACTTTTCCGGCGGGCAAATCCACGTAAGCGTGTTGTTTTACGATAAAATCGGGCGAAAAATCCCTGAAAACGCCGTCTTTCAGCATTAAATCGGCTCCGCCGGGCGATTGCTCTTCGCCGGGTTGAAAAACGAACAATACCGTTCCGGCAAATTCGCTTCGCAGCGAATTCACGATTTTTGCCCCGCCCATCAACGAAGCCGTGTGTGAATCGTGGCCGCAGGCGTGCATCACACCTTCAATTTGCGATTTGTAAGGCACATCGTTTTTTTCGTGAACGGGCAGCGCGTCCATATCAGCAACAAAAGCGATGTTTTTTTCACTTTCCGCTTTTTCGCCTTTTATCCATGCCAAAATTCCGTATCCGCCAATATTCGAGCGATGCGATATGCCTTCGGCATTCAGAAAATCGATAATGTAGCGAGCTGTGTTTTCTTCTTGAAAGGAAAGTTCGGGATGCGCATGCAAATAGCGGTAATGATGGACAATTTCGGGGAAAATGTCTGATGCAAGTTGGTGTATTTTTTGCGGAATGTTCACGGGATATCTTTGTTAAAGTTTGGAACTTTGACAAAGGTAGATGTTTTGGGTTATTATAGATTATCCTTTTAAAAAAACTTTGCCAAAGTCCGAAAACTTTGGCAAAGATGTAGTCTTTAATCTTGGTTCTTTTATCTAAGACAACTTATGTATCACCAACCCCGACCTTAACTTCGGCTCAAACCACGTAGTTTTAGGCGGCATAATGTTGCCCGTATCGGCAATATCCATCAGCTGTTTCATAGAAACGGGATAGAGCGCCAGAGCGGCAGCCATTTCACCGCTATCCACCCGTTTTTTCAATTCACCCAATCCGCGGATTCCACCTACGAAATCCACCCGTTTATCGGAACGCAAATCTTTGATGCCGAGAATTTCGTCTAGAATAAGGTTCGATGAAATAGTTACGTCGAGGACGCCAATGGGATCGTTATCGTCGTATGTATCCGGCTTTGCCGTTAGGCTAAATGAACGTCCGTCAACATAAAGAGAAAAGTTGTGCAGGTTTTTTGGACGTTGAATTTCCGTTCCGGTAGGTTCCACCACGAAATTCTTTTCCAGTTTTTTCAGAAATTCATCGGGTGTCAATCCGTTCAAATCCGTTACCACACGGTTGTAATCGATAATTGTCAATTGATTATCGGGGAAGCAAACCGCCATAAAATAGTTGTACTCTTCATCGCCGTTGTGATTGGGGTTGTTTTTTGCTTTTTCGGCACCCACCAAAGCAGCAGCGGCTGAGCGATGATGCCCGTCGGCAATATACAAAGCCGGAAAAGTGGCGAAAATTTCGGTAATGCGTTTGATATCTGCGTCATCAGAAATTTTCCAGAAATGATGCCCTACTCCATCTACCGAAACAAAATCATACTCCGCTTCCTTTTTAATAATACGGGATACGATGGCATCGATTTCTTCGTTGTAATGATACGCGAAAAAAACCGGCTCAATGTTGGCATCATTCACGCGAACGTGTTTCATGCGGTCTTCTTCCTTATCGCGGCGCGTAAGCTCGTGCTTCTTGATTTTTCCGCTCATGTAATCTTCAACATTAGCGCCGACAACCAATCCGTATTGCGTTTTGCCGTTCATTGTTTGGGCATACACGTAATACATTTCCTTGTCGTCTTGAACGAGCCAACCCTTGTCCTGAAACAGTTGGAAATTTTCGGCGGCTTTTGCGTACACATCTTCGTCGTGCTCGTCTTTTCCCACCGGAAAATCGATTTCGGGCTTAATGATCCGATACAGGGATTTTTCGTTTCCTTCGGCTTCCTTGCGAGCTTCTTCGGAATTCAACACATCGTACGGACGCGATGCTACATCTTTTACATACTGTTTTGGCGGACGAACGCCTTTGAATGGTTTAATAATAATTGCCATAATTTAAGATTAAGTAATTTGTTAATACGGTTGCAAAAATAGTGATTTTTTAAATGATAATGACAACCTTCATCGCGTTTATTTCAGAGAAAAGTAGTTATATTTGCTCAATCAATCTTTAAAACTTCACAAAATGATACAAATTTCTGAACAAAAGATAATCGAAGCTGCCGAAAAAAACATGGACGATTTTCTGAAAGTGTTTACCGATGCTTATCTCGATGCCGTTGGCGGCGAAATCACAGCCGAAAATATGGACAGACTAAACGGCTATCAGCATACGCTGCTGGCTTTTCGTTTTTTTACCGACGAAGTACGCAAAGGCGGATTTGTGCAGCTTATTCAGAACGGATACGGCGGATATGTTTTCGATAATCCAACGGCGAAATCCTTGAAACTGATGGGTGCAAAAAGTTTGTCGAAAATTCTGTATAAAGCCAAAGAAATCTACGATAAACATCGCACGGAATTGGAGCGCGACACTACCGAAGACGAATTTATGGCCATGTACGAACAGTTTGAGCAATTTGACGAACTGGAAGAAAAATACATGGAAATTGAAGAAGAACAAACCACCATCATCGCCGAATATGTGGATGAGAATTTAGAAGATTTTGCGGAAGTGGTGAAGTGATAAAAAGGACGGGAAACGGAAGACGGTAGAATGCGCCTTGCGGTTCTAAACCGAAGTGAATTTGTGTGTAAAATGTCAACTGTTCGAAAATTCCGGATAGTTCGCCACGAAAGAAAAAACACAACGAAACATATAATTATGAGTACAACTCGTCATAGCACGAATGCTCTAATAAACGCAAATTTCAATAGACTATACCGATTCATTTGTGCTAATTCGTGAAATTAGTGGCTAAGTAAAAATGTGGTATTTGCAAAATTTGCACATACCACTCTACACAAAACATTCACGATGAAGCTTTCTTAGTTGAACACTAAATTTACTTGTAATCGAACTGTAGCAAATTTTGCAACAGTTCGAAAGAATGTTCTTTTTTTCTTCATTGGGAAAATGCACAAGGCGGTTTTGAACCGCCGTGTGCGGTGGGGGAATTCACTTAACCTTCTCCTCCTCCAACAATTTTGCCGCTTCACAAACCTCATTATACCACTCTTCCCCAAATTTCCGTATAAGTGGTTCTTTCAAAAATTCATAAATTTTCACCCCTTCGCGTTTTCCCAATTTCACCGCCGGTTGACAAATCGACCACCGATTGTAATTCACTGCCGTAAATTCACTAAGTTTTTGCAAACGAATGGGATAAAGGTGGCACGA
>CAKTUP010000077.1 GCA_934621705.1 uncultured Petrimonas sp. | reverse complement strand
TTCATGGTTTCGGAATCGAGAAACGATGATTTTCCGTATTCCGTATTATCAAAAAAATATTCCAAACCCGTTTTCCAGCGGTATTCTTGAGCGTAACCAGATGAACAAAAAATAACGATAAAAAATAGGAGAATGTTGCGTTTCATATTGTTCGTTTTCGAACGGTAAAGATAAGTAAAATTTGGGATTGACGATTTACGATTTACGATTGCTTGATGGAAATCTTGTAGCATTGTGTCATAATCGAAAGAGACCGATAAATGCCGGTGAAGTTATTTACTGACGAAGTGACTCACAGTTGCTCCGTCAAGAAGGACTTTCAAGGAATTGTAATTATTCCCAAAATCGTAAATCGTAAATCGTAAATCGCTAAATCTTTTTATGCACCCATTTCTTGCTTCGCAAATAAAACAGCGAGAAAAGCATCAACTGTCCCCAGTAAACATGTTCGGTTGTCCACGCCCAGCTAACCGATAACCGCAGATAAACGATAATAAACCACGTGTAAAAAACGTATCCCGACAGGGTGATTATCTCGTAAACCAGCGCGCGTTGCGTGTTTCCGGTTCCCGAAACCGAACTGAACAGAACCGTTCCCACTGCATAGAAAGGTAACGAAGTCAACAACACATACAGCGGCACCACCGTGTCGTTGATTAGCGACGCGTCGTTGGTGTAAATATGGATCATCAGTCGCGGCGCAATGGCCACGATCAGAATTATGGCCAGCATTGAAAACAGACTGATGAGCGCGACTCGTTTTATCAGATTCAGCACTTCGTTTTGCCGCCCGGCTCCGATGGTATTGCTTACCATCGTATTCACCGCCGAACCCAGCGCATGAGACGGAATGGTTACAATGGTATAAAGGCTTCGTACGATATTGGTGACAGCCAACGGACGTTCGCCTAGGTAGTTTTCGATAAACACAAAAAACATCAACCAGGTCACGATCGACAACAAATACTGAAGCATCATATAAATGGAAATATTCAGTACCATTTTTACTACCGCCCACTTAAAAGTGATTTTCCGGAAGCCGTACTTCTCCAGATCGACCGTTTTTCGGGTGTAAATAATGAAAAACAGCGTTGAAGATGCTTCGGCAATAACCGATGCCAGCGCAGCTCCGCCGATTCCCATTTCCGGCATTCCCAGGTTTCCGAAGATCAGCCCGTAATCGAGAACTAAGTTCACCAGAGCCATTACCAGCGAATTTGCCATCAACACCTTTGTACGGGCAATGCCAATATAAAATGCCCTGAACGTGCTGTTGGCGAAAGCGAAAACAAACCCGTAAACGCGCCAATCGAGATACTCGGAAACAGCCGCGCTCACGTTATCCGACTTAAACAAACCCATCAGGGAATCGGTGAATCCGAGTTTGAAAACCGCGATCAGCAAAATGGCGGGAACAAGCAAAAACAAAATCCCCTGAATAACGATCTCACCTATCTGACTGAATTTTTTTTCGCCGTTCCGCCGTCCGATCAAAATCTGGCTTCCCATGCTGAAACCGAAACCGATGGTGTAAATAGCAATGTAAATTATTCCCGCAAGCGCCGACGCACCCAGCTCCACCTCTCCCACCCGGCCGAGAAAGGCAGTATCTATCACCTGAATTATGTTCTGCGCCAGCAGGCTGAACAAAATAGGCAAACTGATTTTTACGACATGCTTATTGGAATACACAATAGATTTTAGATTGATGGATTGCCGATAAAAAAGTCAGCGAATAATTAGCTGCAATTGTTTCAGCGTGCAAAGCAACAAAATTTTTTCGGTAAAAAAAAGAAAATCATCCGTGCGTTTACGGAAAAACATTCAATGAAAACAATAAAATACTGAATATCAGATAAAAAAGAAAAACATCTTGAAAAATTTTGCAATTAACCGGATTTTTTTTATTATCTTTGTAGCAAATTAGAAGAAAGTTAGTTAAATGAGTCAAAAAAGAATTCTGTACATTACGCAGGAAATCCTTCCTTATTTGCCGGAAACACAAATTTCGCACATATCGAGACATTTACCTCAAGCCATTCAGGATAAAGGCCACGAAATCCGCACGTTTATGCCCAAATACGGGAACATCAACGAGCGCAGAAACCAGTTGCACGAAGTGATCCGTCTCTCGGGAATGAACCTTATTATCGACGATTCCGACCATTCGCTGATCATCAAAGTGGCTTCCATTCAATCGGCGCGCATGCAGGTTTATTTTATCGATAACGACGATTTTTTTCAAAACCGCGAAACGCTGGTCGATGCAAACGGAGTGGAGTACGACGATAACGAAGAGCGAAGCATCTTTTTTATCCGCGGCGTGTTGGAAACCATCAAAAAACTGCGCTGGGTTCCCGATATAATCCATTGCCACGGCTGGTTTACGGCATTGGCGCCTATTTACATCAAAAAAGGCTACAAAGACGACCCGTGTTTGAAAAATGCGAAAGTGATCTATTCGGTTTACGACGAGAATTTCGAAAAACCTTTTAAAGAAGGATTCCCCGAAAAGCTGCGCTTCGACACCATCGGCGACAAGGAAATTGAAGACGTGAAAGCGCGCGGAACCATGGATTTCGTGAACCTCACGAAACTGGCCATCGACCATTCGGACGGAATTATACAGGGAAGCGAAAACATTAACAAAGAGTTGGATAAGTACATCAACGATAAAAAAATCCCTTACTTGGGCTATATCCCCGATTTCGATAAAAACGTGGATAAAATAGGAGAGTTTTGCGACGAAATCGATGCCTGAAATTCTCTTAAAAAATTCATCAGTCAGACATTTTTTTTGTTCCGATTGACAATTATCATTAAAAAAAGTAAGAAAGCCCGCTAAGGGCTTTTTTTTCAGATATTTTTTTCAGATATTTGCGCTCATAATTTTTTGGAACGAATGAAACTTCAAACCTTATACAAACTATTATTCATTGCCATTGTAACGATTTTCGCCTCCTGCGTTGATACGCTGGATAAAATCGGCTTTACCATACAACCCGAAAACGACCGCGTTTCGGTGGGCACGGATGTGTTGAAACTTTCGTCGAGCACCGTACAAGTGGATTCCATTTTCTCACGCACCAAATATCCCATTCTGGGACAATATATCGATCCGGTTTTCGGCAGCATCCGTGCCGAATACGTGGGAGAGTTTTATTATCCCGAAACCCAAAGTTTCAAAGAAGGTGCAATCATCGACTCGGTTAGACTAACCGTTTCCTATACTTCAATAATCGGCGATTCGCTGGCGCCCATGCGGCTTGCCGTGTATAAGGTAACCGATAAGCTTCCCAAAAACAAGGACTACACCAATTTCGATCCGAGATCAAGATCAGATATGTCGGCTCCGCTTGGTACTCAAATATTTGCCGGAAGGAACAACACTTTCAGGGAAGAAACTTACTACAGCGGAAATACTCCTCAAACCGTGAAAATTTACGAGATTCACACCATGCTGCCCAAACAAATAGGACAGTCGTTTCTCGATGAATACAAAAAGCCGGGGCACGGCGCGCTAAAAAACACGGATACGTTCAGGGATTTTTTCCCGGGACTATACGTTACCACCAATTACGGGAACAGTACGATATTGAATATAAACCTGACATCGTTGAGTGTTTTTTACAATTATCTTGACCCCAAAGGCTCGTCAACAAAACAAGACACCATACGCAAGTCGGAGTTCAGGCTGAACGTTACGCCCGAGGTTACGCAGATCAATCATATTCAGAACAACAACACGCAATTGCTGGCTCCTAACGATAAAGGCACTTTTGTGAAAAGTCCGGCCGGTGTGAATACCCAAATCGATTTTCCGATAACCCAGCTTTCTGCCAATCTTCTAACGAGTTCGCTCAATCAGGCGCGATTGGTGGTTTACGCACTTCCCGAAGCCAATCAGGATGAGAAAGTAAAACTCAGTCCGCCCGATCACCTGCTGCTGGTGAACAAAGATTCGGTGAAAATATTTTTCGAAAACCGTCGTTTGCCGGACAACCTTACCAGTTTTGTCGCGTCGTTCAACAGCGAAACATACTCCTATAATTTCGGGAATATAGCGGCAATGATTAACTATTACAACCGCGAACACAAAAAAGACGCAAAAATTCCGCTGGATCAAACCTATTATCTGGTTCCGGTTGACATAACATTCACCACAACCGGCGCTTCTTATTATTCGCAGGGCACAAGCACCCCAACGGCTATTTATAACCAGATGAAACCGTCGGCAGTAATGCTCGAAAATAATCCGGAAAAGTTGAAACTGGATATTATTTATAGTTCGTTTTAGGGGATAGAATAAAGACATAAGTTGTTAATCCATATCGGGTTTTCGGTATGATTCAGCCACAGTCAACTCACCACGCATACACTTCCTTCACAATAAAATTTTCAGTTCAAAGGTAAATAATTGACAGGCGCTTCGCGAATCTCTTGATGAATTTTGCGCTTTTGTTACTCATTTTTGTATAGAGTTAGTTTGTTGTAGAATTAATTGTTTATGTGAAATTACTAAACTAAATTTGTACTTAACTGATAAGCTTTATACAGAAGATTTACATGCATCCAATTATGCAATACAACCTGTTTTCATCCGATAGATTTTCTTTCTTCAGCCTCAGCAGCGGCAGTTGCGGTAATTGCTACTATTTGGGCAACAGCCACTACGGAATGCTTATCGATGCCGGATTGGGACCACGCGTCATAAAAAAACGGTTGGCTGAACACGGTATCGATTTCTCAACCATTTACGCCCTACTTGTTACACACGACCATTACGATCATATAAAATCGGCCGCCTATTTGGCTGAAAAACTCAATATTCCGGTTTATACCACCGAAAAAGTGCATCGGGGCATCCGCAATTGTCCGATGGTTAAAAATACAATCAACGGATCAAACAAAAAGATTATCGAAAAAGGGAAACCGTTTCAGATTGAAGATTTCCGGATTACCGCTTTCGATGTTCCGCACGACAGCAGCGATAACGCCGGATATTTCTTCGAGTTTGCCAATCACAAACTCACGCTGGCAACGGACGTCGGCAATATTACCGATGAAATGACCTACTACATCAACAAAGCTCATCACTTGGTTATCGAAAGTAACTACGATGAAGATATGCTTCACAACGGACGTTATCCTTATTTCCTCAAGCAACGAATAAGTAACGGTTCCGGACATTTAAGCAACCGCCAAACAGCAGAATTTTTAGCAAAAAATTATTCTTCGAACCTTAAAAATATTTGGCTTTGCCACCTGAGCGGCGATAATAACCATCCCGATTTAGCTTACGAAACGGTAAGAAACGAACTTATGCGAAACGGAATTGAAGTGGGAGTAAGGGTAAATTTAGACGTTTTCCGCCGGAATATTCTGTCTTCGAAAATTGATTTTTAACAATGCAACCCGCACCTCTTCTGCTTTTCACATACAATCGTCCCGCCCACACACGGCAAACGCTTGAAGCTCTGCTCAACAATAAATTGAGTCGTGAGAGCGAGTTGTTTATTTTTTCGGACGGTTATAAAAACGATTCCGATAAAAAGGACGTGCTGAAAGTACGCGAATTGATTCACAGCATTGATGGATTTAAAGAAATCCACATTGTTGAAAACGCGCACAACCTGGGACTGGCAAAAAACATCATCGAAGGCGTTACGCAGGTGGTGAACGAATACGGAAAAGTGATTGTTTTGGAAGACGATTTGGTTACATCGCCGTATTTCCTGACGTTTATGAACGAAGCACTCGATAAATTTGAGAATGAAGATAAAATCGGCCACGTACACGGATTTTGTTTCCCATTGGCGGAAGAATTGCCCGATGCGTTTCTGATAAAATGGACAGGCAGTTGGGGTTGGGGAACGTGGAAACGCGCGTGGCAGCAGTTTAATCCTGACGGAAAAGCCTTGCTGGATGAAATTAAAAGGAGAAAATTAACCAAATCGTTCGATTTCAACGGAAATTATCCTTACACACGTATGTTGCAAAAGCAAGTGAACGGCATAAACGATTCGTGGGCAATTCGCTGGAATGCATCGCTTTTTTTAAACGATATGCTTTCCGTGAATGCCGGAAAATCTCTTGTGAAAAACATCGGATTTGATGGAAGTGGTCGCCATAGCGGAAAAGATGAGATTTATATTACTGACTTGCACAACCGGAAATTGAATGTCGATATTTCCCAAATCCGTGAAAATCGCCTTGCGCGACAAGCGTTTGAGCGGTATTACGGGAAAACCAATTCGTTTTGGGCAAAAGCAAAACGCAGAATAAACCGTTATTTACGAATGAAATAATAACATGAACATCCTCATCATCAGCACATCCGATATACACGGTGGGGCGGCAATAGCGGCGTTCCGGTTAATGAAGGCGTTGCAAACTCACGGAGAAAATGTGAAGATGCTGGTGCGAGATAAATACTCGGACGATGAGAATGTGGTACAAGTTGGCAGTAAAGCCCGAAACAAATGGAATTTCGTTTGGGAACGCGGACGAATTTTTCTCGGCAACCGCCTTTCGCGCGAAAACCTGTTCGATGTTTCCATTGCCAATACCGGCGTTTCCGTTACCGAACATCCTGAATTTATAAAAGCCGATATCATCCACCTCCACTGGATAAATCAGGGAATGTTGTCGCTGGATGAAATCGGCAAAATCCTTGCCTCCGGCAAAAAAGTGGTGTGGACAATGCACGATATGTGGGCGTTTACCGGAATTTGCCACCACGCAAGCGCGTGTAAAAACTACGAAAAATCGTGCGGCTCGTGTCCTTATTTGGCTTCCGCATCGCGAAACGATTTGTCGCATCAGGTTTTTTTCAAAAAACAAGAAATATATAAAAACGGAAAAATCACATTTGTCGCCTGCAGCAACTGGCTGAAAGAATTAGCCGAAAAAAGCTCGCTCACTCGCGGACATTCTGTTGTTTCCGTTCCAAACCCGATTGATACGAAAATTTATTTTCCAAAAGACAAAACTCAGGTTCGCCAAAAACTGAACCTGCCTATCGATAAAGAAATCGTTCTTTTTGCGGCCGTAAAAGCATCCGACCCGCGGAAAGGTATTGATTATCTGGCAGAAGCCGCTCGGCTGATGACGCAACATCCCAACAACGTGCTTTTCCTGATTGCCGGAAACCGTGGCGAAGAGATCGAAAAACAGCTTTCGCTGCCTTCGCACAACCTCGGGTTTGTTTCGTCGGAAAAAATGCCTGAAGTGTATAATGCTGCTGATGTGTTTGTTACGCCATCGCTGCAGGAGAATCTCCCCAACACCATCATGGAAGCCATGGCGTGCGGAACACCGTGTGTGGGTTTCAATATCGGCGGAATTCCCGAAATGATCTCACACGGAAAAAACGGCTACGTGGCCGCTTACAAAAGTGCCGATGATTTAGCCCACGGCTTGCTTTGGACGCTGTATCAAGCCGACTCCGAGACTTTATCGGCAAACGCGCGCGAAAAAGTGCTGGCAGAATATTCGCAGCAAAAAATTGCTGATCAATACAAAGAAATCTATGCAAACGGATAACAACATAACCGACGAAGCGCATTGGGACGAGTATTGGAAGAATTATCGTTTCGATAAGATTCCGCGTGAAGTGATTTTCGAAAAGTACATGATAAAACTCACGCGCGGCAGCAGTTTTATCGAAATCGGCGGTTTTCCGGGCATTTTTGCAGCCTATTTTTACAAACGCGGTATCCGCGATGTGTCCATTCTCGATTTTCACATGAACGAATCGATTGTGCGAAAATTGGAAAAACAAAGCGGTTTGCCCAAAAATACGATTCATTGTATTCAAGCTGATTTTTTCATTTTTGAGTCCGAGAAAAAATACGATATTGTGTTTTCATCGGGATTTATCGAACATTTTCAGGATACAGCCGATGTTATTCGCCGGCACGTAAACCTGATGTCAAAAAACGGGCAATTGTTGATACTTATTCCGAATTTTCTGGGATTAAACGGAAAAATTCAAGCCCGATACGACAAGGAAAACCTGGATAGCCACAATTTAAAATCGATGGAAATCAACTACCTGAAAGAAATTATGAAGCCTTACGGCTTTTATGAGTTTTCGGTAGAATACATCGGAAAGCCAATGGTTTGGCTGGAGCCGAAACCCGAAAATAACAACTATCGCGGCAAGGTGAAAACGCTGAGTTATTTCTTGAAACTGTTTCCGATAAAAGGACGGTTATTATCGCCATTTATCGCCATATATGCCCGAAAATGAAATCATTGTCCGTTATAACCGTCACCTACAACGCCGAAAAAACGTTGGAACGAACGCTGAAAAGTGTTCGTGAACAAACGTATCCGCACATCGAACACGTGATTGTGGACGGAAAATCGAAAGACGGAACAGTGGAATTGATTCGCAACTATGATAACGAAAAGCTGAAATGGATAAGCGAACCGGACAAAGGTTTGTACGATGCCATGAACAAAGCTGCGGCAATGGCATCGGGCGATTATTTGTGTTTTTTGAACGCCGGGGACACTTTTTTTTCTGCCGATACCGTGGAGAAACTAATTAATTCCATTCCGGAAGCGAAATTTCCCGATATTATTTACGGCGAAACGGCAATTGTTGATGAAAACGGGAGATTCCTGCACATGCGCCGGTTACAAGCTCCCGAAACGCTTTCGTGGAAAAGTTTTAAGCAAGGAATGTTGGTTTGCCATCAGGCGTTTATCGTGAAACGCTCGCTTTTTGAACCGTATGAGTTGCAATATCGTTTTTCGTCCGATTTCGATTGGTGCATCCGCATGATGAAAAAGGCGAAAAACATTCACAATACACACATTACGCTTATCAATTACCTGAACGAAGGCATGACCACCACTAACCGAAAAGCTTCGCTGAAAGAGCGGTATCGGATAATGGCAAAATATTACGGGCAGGTTTCTACATTTCTGCACCATATTTGGTTTGCGGTAAGGGCGGTAATAAAACCCGAGAAATAGTGAGAAAACTAAGAAAACTTAAAGTTGAAGAACTCAACCGAATCAGCATCCAGGAATTTCAGGATGCGGAGAAAATTCCGTTAGTAGTGGTGTTGGATAATGTGCGCAGTCAGCACAATATCGGTTCGGTTTTTCGCACGGGCGATGCTTTCCGTGTGGAAGAGATTATTCTTTGCGGAATTACTGCCACGCCGCCCAATGTGGAAATCCATAAAACTGCCCTTGGCGCCGAGGATTCGATGAAATGGCGCTACTTCGAAGAAACCTTACCGGCCATTCACGAACTGAAAGCCGAAGGCTATACCGTTTTTTCCGTTGAACAAACCGAGAACAGTATTTCGTTAGAAACGTTACATTTAGACAGAACCCAAAAATACGCCGTAATTTTGGGACACGAAGTGCACGGTGTGCAACAATCGGTTATTGATGCGTCGCACGGCTGCATCGAAATCCCTCAGTACGGAACCAAGCATTCGCTCAACGTGTCGGTTACGGCGGGAATTGTGATTTGGGATTTTTTTAAACAACTGTCAGGATGACTGTTTACTACGATAATTGGTGCAAAAACTGCTCCCGGTTTATGAAGTTAATTCACCGGCTGGATTGGTTTAACCGTATATCGGGTAGAGAGTTGCGCAATGAAAATCACACAAAAAACGCTGACGGATTGGATTTAGTTTTAGCCGAAGAACAACTGGCATCCGTTTCCAAGGGAAAATGGAAATACGGATACAATTCGCTTTATCGGATTTTTCTTCAAATTCCGTTGTTTTGGTTATTTGTTCCGTTGTTTTGGCTATTGAAAATCACCCGATTGGGGCAGTTTCTTTACATGCAACTGGCTGTGAACCGTCAGATTATTCCCTTACATTGTGGTTCAGAAAATTGTGCGCCGTAAATTGATTTCACATTCTCGCACACCCTCGCAACCTACACCTCGCTTTATCGCTCGTGCGCTGTTCCTTTGCGC
>CAKTUP010000076.1 GCA_934621705.1 uncultured Petrimonas sp. | reverse complement strand
GGGATTTAGGGGTAATTATGCGTTGTTTTCTGTGGTAACCGCGCCAGCAACGTTTCGTTGGAGCGGACTTCATCGCCCATCTGCACGAGGATTTCGCTATCTAACGGCAGAAAAACATCCATTCTCGATCCCAATTTTATAAATCCCAACGGATCGCCAATGTGGTAATTTTCGTCTTCCTTCACGTAAGTAACTATTCTGCGCGCTACCGCGCCGGCAATCTGCCGGGTGAGTACCTTTTCGCCGTCGGGAGTTTCGATAATGATGTTGCTTCGTTCGTTTTCGTGACTCGATTTGGGTAGGTAAGCCGCGAAAAAATTGCCTTTCTGGTGCGAGTAATGCGTTACTTTTCCGGTGACGGGCACCCAGTTGGAGTGAGCGTTGAAAAACGACATAAAGATGGATATCTGTATCCGGTCTTCTTTGAAAAAATCTTTCTCGAACGTTTTTTCAATGGCTACGATCTTCCCGTCGGTAGGAGCGTTCACGTATCCCAGCAAATCGCCATCGTAAACACGTTTGGGCTTTTTGTAGAAGTTGAGCATCAGCACGAAAAGGATTACCGAAACAGCCAGCACGATAACATCTACAATGTTGTTGGGCAACAAGCAGCCTGTCAGTGCGTTGAGCAGAAGCAAAACAATAAACGTTATCAATACGGCTTTTCTTCCTTCTTTGTGAATGAACATTGTATGAGGTGTTTAGATGGAATCTGTTTCGAAATATTTACGTTGAAAAGCAGAATCTATGGGATTTCCGGTTCCGGGCACAAGTTGCTCTCCGTCGTAACTTTCAATTTGCTTGCGGTATTTTTCGGGAACGAATTCTTCCCACATTTTTTTATCGAGATAGGGAACGATGGCGGGTACAACTGCCTGAATCCGCTCGTAAAAAAACGATTTTTCCTTTACATCGGGTTTGATCATTCTTTCTCCGGAATCGAGCATCAGCACAAGGTTGAGCAAAATACTCAGCACAATGGTAGTGGTTGCCACCGACACCACGCTACCCAGCAAACGGTTAATAAAATTGAGGTTTACCGTCTCGAATATTTTTTGCACGAGTGCGGCCACCAGCCCAAGAACAACGGCAATGGCCAGAAACGCCGCCACGTATGACAGTACGTTTGCCAATTGCGGAGACATATCGAAGAGTTTTTGCAGTTCGGGCAAAATTCTCACCGCCAGCTTCCCGCCAAAAATCGCGGCCAGAATAACGGTTGCCAGCCCCGCAAGCATCATTACCAATCCTTTTCGATAACCGTTTACGAAAGCGATGAGCAGGAGGATGAGCACTATTAAATCGAACCAGTTTAGCATAATCAATCGATGTTTATTTTTTGCGCTTCAATGTTTTCTTTCAGAAACAACGATGCCAAATCGGCAAATTTCTCGGGAAAATCGGTTGTAAAATACTTAACGACACCGTTTTTAGAGCATTTTTTTTCCATTTCGGGATGGCGGTGCAGGTAATCTTTCAAACTTTCAGCCACGTATTTCCCTTGCGAAATAACCTGAATATTTTCCGGAAGGAATTGTTTTATTTTATTGATTAATAGCGGATAATGCGTGCATCCCAAAATAATGGCATCAATATCGCCATCTTTTTCCAGCAGATTATCGATATGTTGTTTCACAAAATAATCGGCGCCGGGTTTGTCAAACTCATTGTTTTCCACCAGCGGAACCCACATCGGGCAGGCTTCGCTCGATACTTTCAGGTGCGGATGCAGCTTGGCGATTTCGATATCGTACGATTGGGATTTTATGGTTCCCGAAGTGCCAAAAACTCCCACGTGTCCTGTTTTTGTAATGCCGCCCACCGATTCCACCGTGGGACGAATTACGCCCAGCACTCTTTTTGCCGGATCTGTTTTGGGTAAATCTATCTGCTGAATGCTTCGCAACGCTTTTGCCGACGCGGTGTTGCATGCCAATATGACGAGATGACAATTTTGTTGGAAAAACCAGCGGACGGCCTCTTTGGTGAATTCGTAAACAATTTCAAACGAGCGGTTTCCGTAAGGCGCGCGTGCGTTATCGCCCAAATAAATGTAGTCGTATTGCGGCAGCAGCGATTTAATTTCGGACAGCACGGTAAGCCCGCCGTATCCGGAATCGAAAATGCCGATGGGCGATGTTTGTTTTTCAGTATCGTTTATCACTCCTTTGCGGCGATAATATTGTTTAGTTGATTCTCAACTTGGCTCTCACCAACGGGTTTGCATCAACAGCCACGGGATTTACAAAGGCTATTCCCGGGTTGGACAAGTCGTATATTACCGTGTAATTTTGCTCGATTCCCACCTGCCGTATGGCATCAGAGATTTGCTTTTTCAGCGGTTCGAGCATGATTTTTTCCTGCATCTCGATATCTTTTTGCGCCAATTGCATAAATTGCTGCATTTTGTTTTCGAGTTCGGTAAGTTCCTGCATCCGGCGCAATTTGATGTTTTCGGCCAGCGAACCCTGGTACGTGATGTAATCTGAATATTTTTTATTGTATTCGTTCTGCATCAGTTCGAGTTCTTTTTTGTAGTTTTCGCTCAACGCGAGCAATTTTTGCGTTGCCGTTTCCTTGGCCGGAAAAGCATTCAATAAATCGGTTGTATTCACATAAGCAACAGTTACTTGCGAAATTTGAGCAGAAACGGTGGCGCTTATCATAAACAACAACACGCTTAGGCTAATCAGTTTTATTCTGTTCATAATAACTATTATTTTAGACTATTAGACGTTAGACTATTAGATAATTAGACAATGTAATAAGCGATTGAAAATCGCTTCATCCGGAGTTGCAATTGTAATTCATTTCCCTGTGTGTTTTGGCCGCATCCATTGCAGGACGCGATAGATGCGGCCAAGTAAAGGAAATAAAATTACAATGTCAACTGGTTAAAAATATTTTGTCCCTAAACCGGGACACGAAAGCTTTGCTTTCGTTTATTATGACGGAGTTAAAAACTCCGTCTCCCGCACGGGTTACAATGTTTTCTTCACTTCAATTTGTTCGTACCCTTCAATGATGTCGCCAACTTTTATGTCGTTGAAGTTTTTGATGCTGATACCGCATTCGTATCCCGATGCCACTTCGCGAACATCTTCCTTGAATCGTTTCAACGAATCCAATTCGCCGGTAAAGATAACAATTCCATCCCGAATAAGACGAATTTTATGGGTACGTTTTATTTTTCCGTCGCGAACCATTGAACCGGCAACGGTTCCTACCTTCGTGATTTTGAAGACATCAAGCACTTCTACGTTGGCCGTAATTTCTTCTTTGATATCGGGCGAAAGCATACCTTCCATAGCGGCTTTTACTTCTTCGATGGCATCGTAAATGATGGAGTACAAACGGATATCGATACCTTGTTTCTCGGCTTCTCTTCTGGCACTCAACGAAGGACGAACCTGGAATCCGATAATTACCCCATCTGACGCAGCGGCCAGCGTAACGTCCGATTCCGAAATCTGGCCTACGGCCTTGTGAATGACGTTCACCTGAATTTCCTCGGTGGACAGGCGGATGAGCGAGTCGGAAAGCGCTTCTACCGAGCCGTCCACGTCGGCTTTCACGATGATGTTCAGCTGCTGGAAGTTTCCGATGGCTATGCGGCGGCCAATATCGTCGAGCGTGAGCATTTTCTGCGTACGCAGCGATTGTTCGCGCTGCAATTGTTCGCGGCGGGAAGCAACGTTTCGGGCTTCCTGGTCGGTTTCCATCACGTTGAACGTGTCGCCGGCCTGCGGAGCACCGTTCAATCCAAGCACCAATGCCGGTTCCGAAGGACCAGCTTCTTCAATCTTGTGGTTGCGTTCGTTAAACATCGCTTTCACGCGGCCGTAATAGGAACCCGCCAGCAGAATATCGCCTTGGCGAAGCGTTCCGTTTTCTACCAGAACGGTAGCCACGTAACCGCGCCCTTTGTCGAGCGACGATTCCACGATGGTTCCGGAAGCTCTTTTGTCGGGATTGGCTTTGAGTTCGAGCAAGTCTGCTTCCAGCAATACTTTTTCGAGCAATTCTTTGATACCGGTTCCCTTTTTCGCGGAAATATCCTGCGATTGGTATTTTCCGCCCCAGTCTTCCACCAGGTAATTCATTTCGGCGAGGCGTTCCTTTATTTTTTCGGGATTCGCGCTGGGCTTATCCACTTTGTTGATGGCAAAAACGATGGGAACTCCGGCTGCTCCGGCGTGGTTGATGGCTTCAACGGTTTGGGGCATCACGTTGTCGTCGGCAGCTACGATGATAATAGCCACGTCGGTAACCTGTGCTCCGCGGGCACGCATAGCGGTAAACGCTTCGTGGCCGGGTGTATCCAGGAATGTGATTTTGCGGCCGTCGGGCAATTTCACGTTGTATGCACCGATGTGCTGTGTAATTCCTCCGGCTTCGCCTTCGATAACGTTGGTGTTGCGGATGCTGTCCAACAACGAAGTTTTACCGTGGTCAACGTGTCCCATAACGGTAACGATGGGCGGACGCGGCTGCAAATCTTCGGGATTGTCTTCTTCTTCGGCAATGGCCTCGATAACGTCGGCGCTCACGAATTTGGTTTTGTAGCCGAATTCATCGGCAACAATGTTGATGGTTTCCGCATCCAGCCGCTGGTTGATGGCAACCATAACGCCCAGGTTCATACACGTGGCGATAACGCTGGTAACGGGAACGTTCATCATGTTCGCCAAATCGTTTGCCGTAACAAACTCGGTGAGTTGCAATATTTTGCTTTCGCGTTCCTGTTGTTTGATCTCTTCCTGCTGGCGTTGCGAAACGGCTTCGCGTTTTTCGCGGCGATAGCGTGCTCCGCCTTTTCTACCGCGTTTTTCGGTCAAACGGGCGAGTGTTTCCTTTATTTGTTTTTGTACGTCTTCTTCGCTGACTTCGGCTTTTATCGGTTTTCTCAGAACTTTTCTGTCGCGGCGAACGTTTTCTCCCTGTGCGCCGGCTTTTTCGATGTTAACCTTGCCCTTATCAATGCGTTTGCGTTTTTTCTTTTTGCTGTCGTCCTCGGCTGTATTAGCGGGAGTAGCTTTTTTCTTTTCTTCGATAGACTCTTTTTTCAGGCTCTTTACCGCCTCTTCTTTCACTTTTTTGGCGTTTTGCTCTTTTTCACGCTCTATGCGTTCTTTTTTGCGCTGCGCGCGTGATTTGCGCGGTGGGCGGGTTCTGTCGTTTATCGACTCCAGATCGATGGTGCCTTTAACCACTATGTTGGGTTCTTTCAACTCTTTGTGAATACGGAAAACTTCGGTAGATTTTTCGTCTTCCGGTGTTTCCGCTTCCTTATCTTCGGGAGTTTCTGCTTGTTTTTCTTCTTCCGGTTCAGGTTCCGGTGCGGCAACCTCTTCAACTTCAACAGGTTCTTCTTTAGGCGTTTCTTCGGGAGCGGCCGGCATTTCTTCCGGAGCCTCCTCGTGTGGAACAACCACTTTTTCCGGTTCTTCCGTTGGTTCCGGTTGAACGGGTTTTTCTTCAACTTCCGGTTTTTGTGCCGGTTCTTCGATTATTGTTTCTACAACTGTTTCAACTTTTTCCTGAGGCGCTTCTTCTGTTTCTTTTTTCGGTTTTTTCGGTTCATCCAAATCGATGCTTCCCACCACGTTGAATTTGGGTTTCAGGTCGTCGGGGATTTCGGTTTTGATGGACTCTTTCTCTGTTTTCTTCTTCGGTTTTTCTTCTATCTCGTAACCTTCAATGGCAATGGTTTCCCGTTTATCATCCTTGCGATGCATCCTTTCGAGATTGTCAATTGCCTCTTTTTTTATTTTTTTGTCTTTGCTGAATTCGGCAACCAACAAATTATACTGTTCTTCCTCAATTTTAGTCATCGGATTTGCTTCAACAGTAATACCCTTTTTGTGCAGAAATTCAACCAACGTGTTGAGTCCTACATTTAAATTCTTAGCTACTTTACTTAATCTTTCTGCCATATAGTTGAATATATCCTTTCTTAATTTATTGGTTTTATGAACAGTTTGCGGTTTTTAGTTTTCTTGCTCTTCGTCTGTGTTATCTTCTTCATCCTCAAATTCGAAACGAAGGATATCGAGGATTTCGTCAACGGTATCTTCCTCCAAATCGGCTTCTTTGATGAGCCTTTCGCGCGGCATGGCCAGCACGTTTTTGGCGGTTGAACAGCCGATACGTTTGAGTGAGTCTATTACCCAATCGTCAATTTCGTCGCGGAATTCGTCAAGGTAGATGTCTTCTTCGTCGAAATCGTCTATTTCCCTGAAAACTTCTATGTTGTATCCGGTGAGCATGGAGGCGAGTTTGATGTTCGCACCGCCTTTTCCGATGGCTAACGAAACTTCTTCGGGGTACAGAAACACTTCGGCGCGGCGTTCCTCATCCTTCACGGAAATAGAGTTGATCTTTGCCGGGCTTAGCGCACGCTGGATGAAGAGGTTGGTGTTGTTGGTGTAGTTGATGACGTCGATATTTTCGTTGCGCAGTTCGCGAACGATGCCGTGAATGCGGAAACCTTTCATGCCGACGCAGGCTCCAACCGGATCGATGCGGTCGTCGTAGGCTTCCACGGCCACTTTGGCACGCTCTCCCGGGATGCGGGCAATGCCTTTGATGGTGATAAGCCCGTCGTTGATCTCGGGGATTTCCATTTCGAACAATCTTTCGAGGAATATGGGCGATGTGCGCGAAAGAATGATCTTGGGATTGTTGTTTTTGTTCTCCACGCGGGCAACAATGGCACGAACGTGCTCGCCTTTGCGGAAGAAGTCGCTGGGAATTTGCTCGGTTTTGGGCAGGATGAGTTCGTTGTGCTCGTCGTCGAGGAGCAGCAACTCTTTTTTCCACACCTGATACACTTCTCCCGATACAATTTCACCCACTTTTTCCTTGTATTTGTTGTAGAGATTGTCTTTTTCGAGTTCGAGAATTTTGGAAGCCAGCGTCTGACGAAGGTTAAGGATGGTTCTGCGGCCGAAATCTTCGAGATGCAGTTCGTCGGTAACTTCTTCACCCACTTCAAAATCGTCGTCGATTTTGTGAGCTTCGCTCAAACTGATCTCCATATTGGGGTTTTGCAGTTCGGCGTCTTCCACGATGGTGCGGTTGCGCCAGATTTCGAGGTCGCCTTTGTCGGGGTTGATGATAATGTCGAAATTCTCATCCGTTCCCACCGATTTGGCGATGACGCTTCTAAACGACTCCTCAAGCACACTTATCATGGTGGCTTTGTCAATATTCTTCAGTTCGTTAAACTCTGAAAATGTATCTATCAGGCTGATTGTTTCCTTTTTTTTGCCCATAAAACTTAGTGATTTACGATTTTTGATTTACGAATTACGATTTTAATCTCGTTGATCCGTTATTTCGTTTTAAAACTTTATTAAATATTTGGTGTGTTTTACTTCGTCGTAATTGAAAGTTTGTTCTTCTTTTACTTCTGTTTTCCGCTTTGCGCCTTCGGGTTTTACCATTTTCGAAACTTCGACGGTGAAATTGTCATAGGTTGAAGATTTTAGCGTTCCCTTTAGCTTTTCGCCTTTTTTGGTGAGCACCTCCACTTCTTTTCCTTCGTATTTTTTGTATTGACGATGGGTTTTAAACGGAGATGTCAACCCGGCAGAAGTAACCGTCAGTTCAAAATCTTCTGCATCGCGGTCGAGTTGCGATTCCAGGTGGCGGCTCAACTCCACGCAATCGTCTATGTTGACGCCGTTGTCGTTATCAATCTCCACGGTTATCGAATTGCCCGGGGCAACAATAATGTCCACCAGGTAATCGGGAGAATTTTTTAAATACTCCTCTGCCAGCGCTTTTATTTCGTTTTTTTCGATCATTTGTCCGATGTTAAATAAACAAAAGAGGAGCATCCCCGTGCTCCCCTCGTCATTTACCGGTGCAAAGATATTATTTTCTAATGGATTGGCAAAATGTTTGAGATTTTTTCTGAAATCTATTTACATTTCAGCCCTCTATGGAATTGATGATTTTTTTGAGCAATCTTATTTTTTCCACGTGCTGTCCCGATAACACATTCCAGATACTGTCCTGATTCAATGCTTCGTAGTGGTTTTCGAACGTGTCGGCATTGTCGTAATCATCCATATATTCGTTGGCGTAGTATTCCGAAAGCTCTTGGGAATTGCCGATGATGTTTTCAAAATCCGAACTCATTTGCTCCAAGCGCTGTAAATCTGCTTCGCACTGGTGCAGCTTGTTTTCGATGTAGTTAAGTCTTTCTTCGCGGTTTGTTTTCATAATTTTTTTGTGCAAATGTAGGTATAATTTTTATAACGAAAAACCAGCCGAATGTAAAATATTTCGACCGGTTTTTGAATGAGAGAGAACGAAAAATGAGTGTTATTCGTGCAATCCGCGGGAGCGAAGGTATTCAATCATTTCGCGAAGTGTGGGCACTTTGTGCTTTGTGCCCATTCCGACGCCGTTACGCAGGAAAACATGTTGGATTTAATCGAACGAAAAGGAGAAATAAGCGAGTGTTTCGGTGCCTTGCACCTCAATGTGCCCGAAATACTCCGATTGCTACAAATATATTGGTGCTCTGCACCTTTAATATGCGGCTACAGTGTAGCAAAATCTTTGTAGTTAAGGGACCATTCTTTCATCCATCGGGTACAGCGTACCGAAATACGTAAAAGGGTAAATAAACGCGGATATTCATATTATGTTTGTTCGTTTCGTCGGTAGCTTTGAACTCAGCCATTATCTTTTCAACCCTCTCTTTTTCAAAAAATCCGTCAATTCTTTTATGCGGTCGGTTTGAATGATATTTACGTTGTTTTTAATGTACCAGTCGTAAACGTTGGGATTTTCCAGTGCCACATCGTCATGATTTCCGGCGTTATGATTGTACCACAGCGAGTTTACCCAAACCCGGATGCCTTTTTCGCGCAGCGATTTAAAATCGATAAGGTTTTCTTCGGTTTCTCCAACTGTAAATTCAAATCCGTAAGGTGAATAGTTTTTCAGAAACCCGTTCATCAGTTCCCATCCCTCGCCTTTTTCCAGGCGCACAATGGGCATATATACGATTCTGTCTTTTATGTGTCCGTAATTTTTATTGAATGTTTCGTAATCGGAGTTGCCTTTAAAAAGCACCTCGTTGAGCATATCGTGTTTCTCAAGCAACGGATATACCAACCCAATGTAATCAAACCCTTTATCCAGATTCAGAAAGATTTTTCCTTTAGATTCTTTCAGGATTTCGTCCAGCGTGGGCACCCGTATCTGGGTGGCGTGTCCGGCGCCGTCGCGCAGGTAAAATTGTTGAATTTCGGCAAGCGTGTAGTCTGCCGGCGAGCCTTTTCCGGTGGTGGTGCGGTCTATGGTGCGGTCGTGCATGAGAATGAGCACGCTGTCTTTGGTAAGGGCCAAATCAATTTCGGCCATATCGGCGCCCGCTTCAATGGCTTTGCGAATGGCCCACACCGAGTTCTCGGGAGCTTCGCGCCAATTGCCTCTGTGCGCAACCACCATTACTTTGTTTTGCGGAAAATTGTAGAGCGAGAATTCGCGTTGCGCCTGTAACAGAGTGGTTAAGGCGAGAAAGAGAAGGAAAAGGGTTGTTTTTTTCATTTTAATTAATTATATAGTGCAGAAACGCAGTAAGTTGCGTTTGTAAGAAATTTAACATTTTGTTTTTATACGCGCGTACTTCGGAAACGGTTATTTTTAATGAAACCGTCTCACACTACCGTGTGATGATATATCACACGGTAGTGTGAGGTGATATCATACGGTAATATGATGCTATGTCATACGGTAATATGAGGTTGCATCATATTACGGTGAGCACGTATTCAAACGTATAGGTGCGCGGCTCTTTCAGCTTGATTCCCGATGAAGAAAACTGCGTGGTTACCGATAGTTGATAATCTCCTTTTGCCAGCGTTGCGGGTATGATGAAGGTGAGTTTAGACGGGTCGTTTACCAAAATGGACGTGGCAGGAATTTCGGTTTCCGCTTCCGTTTCGGTGTTGATGAGCTTAAGGCCTACGCCCGGTTTGTC
>CAKTUP010000075.1 GCA_934621705.1 uncultured Petrimonas sp. | reverse complement strand
TTCTACGAATTAGAGCGTCAATTCCCTAACTTTTCTTTCCATTTGGCATTAGACCGCCCCGATCCGGCAGCCGATGCAGCAGGAGTGAAATATACACCGGGATTTGTTCACCAAGTTATCTACGATACGTATCTGAAAAATCACGATGCCCCCGAAGATATCGAGTTCTACATGTGCGGCCCAGGCCCCATGGCAGCCGCCGTGCAACGGATGTTGGACAGCCTTGGCGTTCCGCCCGAAATGATTATGTTTGATGATTTTGGGTAATCGGAAAACAGAAAGCCAAATAAAACAAAAACAGCAGCCTTTTGGGGTTGCTGTTTTTATTTTGGGTTTGTTTCTCTCACATAATTGCTTTTGTGAGCGTTTCTTTAATAAACGCATTGAGCGAAACGCCGGCTTGTTCAGCAAGTGCGGCAATGCGCGCGTGAATTTGTGGAGTGAGGCGGACGTTGAGGGTACCGCTGTAAGGGATGACAGGCTTCCATCCTTTTTGTTCGCAAAGTTGCAGATAGCTATCCACACCGGTTCGAAAATCTTCTTTCAATTCGGCGAGAGTATCGCCTTCGTAAGTGATGGAATGGTTTTTCAATCCGAGCACCTTACCGAAAAGGCAATCGCTTTCTTCGCTGTATTCGACTGAACCTGTATATCCTTTGTATTTTAATTTGTCCATTTTGCTATTCTTTTACAAAGTTTTCATCTTTCAAAAAATCCAAAGCCTGCTTCATTGCGTAAGGTTTTAGCACATTAGAAGGATGTGGTTTATGCATACTATACGATTTTTCTGCGGCATCGTTTACAAACTCGACACGTGAACCCGAAGTTTTTCCTTTTTTATTAACGGTAAAACCAAATATCGAAAACAACGTCACCAACTCTTGAAACGTAAAATCTTTGGGTTGCGACAAAAACCGTTTTTATCAGCTTCTCTTTTCGACTCATATCGTTTTTTTGTGTCTAATTTCAGTCGCAAATATAGCTATTGATTTATAATTTGCAAAATAATTTTCTATATGCAATCGGTTAATGGGCTAAAACAGCACACAACCAACAGTGGCCAAAAAGTACTATTACCTTTTGGCCACTTGTTTTCATTGGATGTTTTGGATGTTCTTCCACCCGCTTTCGATCTCTCCAAGCACCCATGTTCTTGTTTTCATTGGATGTTTTGGATGTTCTTCCACCCTACCCTTACATCATCCTCAAATTCAGCGTGTACATCACCCAAATGGTGCCGCCTACGAATATGAATATCAGCAAAGCGGTAAATGCCAGGGCAATGACGTTCCACCGCTGCTCAGACGATTTGTTGAGGTGCAGAAAGTAATACAAATGAACAAACATCTGCAACAAGGCCGCTACCGAAAGCGAAATAATAATTGCGATTTTCGGGAGGGAGTCTTTAAAAGCCACTAATCCGAAAGACAGTAACGTAAACAGCGTGGCGAGTACAAAACCAATGATGTAATTCTTTTTGGTGATGTGCCCTGCACCCATATTTTCATTTTCATGATGCGATTGATCCATTATTGTTGTCTCCTATTGTTTTTTTGTTTCTGTTTAATTTCGAATTAAGTTTACACCATTCCCATCAGGTAAACGAACGTGAAAACGCCCACCCAAACAATGTCGAGGAAGTGCCAGAACAGGCTCAGCCTCACCAATCGCGAACGGACTCCGTGAGAAAAACCTCCCTTTACTATCTGTATGATCATTACAATCAGCCATATCAACCCGAAAGTAACGTGCGCGCCGTGCGTGGCTACCAAGGTGAAAAAAGCCGAAAGAAATCCGCTTTTATCGGGGCCGTGCCCCGCGTGGATAAGTTCGTAAAACTCGTACAACTCCATCCCGATAAATCCCAGCCCCAACAGGCCGGTAATGATGAGTCCGGTAATTACGGCTTTCTTGTTGTTATTGTTCATTGCCACCATGCTGAATCCGAATGTAACGCTGCTGAGAAGCAGAAGCATGGTTTCTGTGAATAAAAACGGAAGGCTGAACAACTCAGCGGGTTCGGGGCCGCCGGCATAGTTTTTCCCGAGAACGACAAATGTGGCGAATAAGACCGAAAATATCACCAAATCGCTCATCAGGTAAATCCAGAACCCAAACGTATTCAGTTCTGCGTGATGCGCGTGTTCTGCTGCAATGGCTTCAGCCTCTTCTCTGTTTTTTATTTCAGTTGTATCCATTTATTTTTCCTCCTTTTCGTTATTGGTAAGTTGGGGCGCAGCAGCCGAAATGGCGGCAAAACGTTCATCTTCCAGGCGTTTCACTTCTTCGGCAGGTATTACGTAAACACTGTCGTCGTCGAAGCCGAAATAAATTACGGTAGCAATAATGCCTATCAGACTCGCAACGGCAAGCCACCAGATATGCCATACCATGGCAAACCCGAAACCGATGGACAACGCGCCGATAATAGGCCCGTATGGTTTGTTTTTAGGCATTACGATGGGATAATATTTTTCGGGACGACGGTAAGCCGTGCCGTCTTCTTTCATTCGTGTAAAATCGTCAATCTCTTTCACTTCCGGGATTACGGCAAAATTATAATCGGCGGCGGGCGATGATGTGTGCCACTCCAGTGTTCTTCCCAAACCCCAGGCATCTCCGGTTACATCCATGTTTTTCTTGCGGTCTTTCACGCTTAAAAACAACTGCACCAGCATGGCAAAAATGCCGAACCCGATAATGAGCGCACCCACCATTGAAATGTACATATAAGGTTGCCAATCGGGGTTGCTCAACTGGGCAATTCTTCGGGGCATACCCATAAATCCGGCTGCATACAACGGCATAAATGTAAGGAAGAAACCCACTGCCCAGCCCCAGAAGGAGAGTTTCCCCCACCTTTCGTTCAGGCGGAAACCGAATGCTTTCGGAAACCAAAAAGCAAATCCGGCAAGGTAGCCGAACAGTGCTCCGGGTATCAGCACATTGTGAAAGTGAGCGATAAGGAACAAACTGTTGTGAACCATAAAATCGGCAGGCGGAATAGCCATCAGAACGCCCGTCATGCCGCCCACCACAAACATGGTGAGGAATCCCAGCGTCCAGTACATGGGCGTGGTAAAGGTTATGCGTCCGCGATACATCGTGAAAAGCCAGTTATACACCTTCACTCCGGTGGGGATGGCGATCATCATGGTGGTGATGCCGAAGAATATGTTCACGTTAGGATGATTGGCCATGGTGTAGAAGTGGTGTAGCCAAACGATGAACGACAACAGCATGATAACCGCCGAGGCATAAACCATTGATTTGTAGCCAAACAACCGTTTTCTGGAAAAAGTGGCCACCACTTCGGAGAATACGCCGAACGCGGGAAGAACCACAATATATACTTCAGGGTGCCCCCACATCCAGAACAGGTTGTTCCACAACATCATGTTGCCGCCAAGTTCGTTGGTGAAGATGTGCATTCCCAGGTATCTGTCCATGGTAAGCAGCATCAAAGCAGCCGTGATTACCGGGAAAGATATAATGATCAATACGTTGGATGTAAGTGAAGTCCACGTAAAAATGGGCATTTTCATCAGTTTCATGCCCGGCGCACGCATTTTAATGATCGTTACAAAGAAGTTAATGCCCGCCAGGGTAGAACCAATGCCCGCTATCTGAAACGCCCACATCCAGTAATCGACCCCTACTCCGGGATTGTATTCTAATCCAAACAACGGCGCGAGGCCTGTCCAACCGGTGTTGGAGAACTCGCCAATCATCAGCGACAACATCATTATAGCGCCGCCGGCAGCCGTGAACCAGAAACTGATGTTGTTCAGCACCGGGAAAGCTACATCGCGCGCGCCAATCTGCTGCGGAATGATCAGGTTCATCAAACCGAACAAAAACGGCATGGCCACAAAAATGATCATAATGGTTCCGTGAGCGCTGAATATCTGGTCGAAGTGATGAGCGTCCATATATCCGGTTTGATCTCCAACGGCCAAGGCTTGTTGCGCGCGCATCATAATTCCGTCGGCAAAACCGCGGAGCAGCATGATCAGCGCAAAAATGATGTACATGATGCCGATTTTCTTGTGATCGACGGAGGTGAGCCATTCTTTCCATAAATAGCCCCATTTCTTGAAATAGGTCAATGCCGCCACAATGGCCACAGCGCCTAAGATCATCCCGATAACTACGCTCAGGATAAGCGGATCGGTGGGTATATCTGTAAATTTTAATTTTCCAAACATGGTGTATTCTCCAAATTTTTAATGATTCATTTTCATCGTATCTGCCTGCATCTCGTGGCCGGAATGGTCGTGATTGTGCATATCGTGGCCGGAATGGTCGTGTTTAGCGCCCGGTATTGTCACGTGTCCCATCCACTCCATGTAGGGAGCCATAACGTCGTGAAACAGATTGGGCACTACCGACGAGAACGTGGTGATGGGATAGTTTTCGATTTGTTTGCCGCTGATCTCGTTGTATTTCTCCGTGCTCAACGCTTCCGGACTTTGTTTTGCCTGTTTTACCCACGCGGCAAAATCTTCGGGCGTTTTAGCGTGAACCTTAAAATGCATGGTGTGGTATCCCGTGCCGCTATACTCGATGTTCTGCCCGTGAAACACGCCCGGTTCATCCGCCAACAGGTTCAACTGCGTTTGCATTCCTGCCATCGCGTAAATCTGGCCGCCCAGCTGGGGAATGAAAAACGAAGTCATAACGGTTGCCGAAGTCAATTTGAATCGCACTGGCCGTCCGGCTTCGATCATTAACTCGTTGACCAGCGCAATGTTCTCTTCGGGATAGATAAACAGCCAGTTCCAATCGGTTGAAATAACTTCAACCTGAAGCGCTTCCTTGTCCGATTTTATGGGTTTGTAGGGGTCTAACGCGTGCGTGTACTTCCAGGTGAGGAAGGCAAGCACAATGATAATGGCAACGGGGATAGACCAGATTACCCATTCAACCTTGTTGGAGTCGTGCCAATCCGGCCGGTAGTTCGCTTTTTTGTTGGAGGCACGATATCGCCTCGAAAACAAAACCACCATAACAAAAACCGGAATTACCACAATGAGCATCAGGATAAAAGCCGTGATAATAAGTTGCGCCTGTTGTTGCCCAATCGGCCCCTTGGAGTTGAATACGATCATCTTTTCGCAACCGCTCAACAGAAAAGCAAGCCCCAGAATTCCGACTCCTTTGAATAAATTTAGTAGATATTTTTTTCTCATCATACCGCAGGTAACATTTTGTTTACTTTCCATAAAAACACAAAAATAAAAAATATTTCTCAGCATACGCCCTTTTTCTAAAAAATATTTAGGAATGTTACCAATATTAAAATGTATATCGGCCTTTTTTCACCTGTTTAATCGTAAAAAAGCGTTGTTTTCCTGATTATATTTATATTTTTGCAAGCGGGTTCAACGATAGTCTATCGGGAATTTAACAAAATTTGATGCGCCAAGATGCGCTTAGAGAACAAAAATGAATAAAACTAAAAACATTATCCGCCAATTGGCGGACCTGCATAAAATAAGGATTACCTCGTCGGTAACGCTGACTACGCTGGCGGGATACGCCCTTGCTGCGGGCACGATTGATAAACACATTGTGTTGCCGCTGATTGGAGTTTTTATCCTTTCGAGCGGATCGGCCGCGTTGAATCAGTTTCAGGAGCGGCACATAGATACGTTGATGAAGCGCACGAGAAACCGTCCTTTGCCGTCAGGCAGCTTTAAACCCGGCACGGTTTTTACCCTGATCCTGCTCGAAGTAATCGTCGGCACTTTCTTGTTGTATGCGAGCGGCGGTTTTACGGCGGCGTTTCTCGGGTTGCTGGCGCTGGTATGGTATAATCTCGTTTATACTCCCATCAAGAAGATCACGCCTTTTGCGGTTATTCCGGGAAGCGTAACGGGAGCCATTCCCCCGATAATCGGATGGTTTATCGGCGGCGGCAATTTAATCGATCCGAAGCTGTTTGTGCTGACGTTTTTCTTTTTCATGTCGCAAGTACCCCATTTCTGGCTGCTGATGCTGAAATACGGCGATGAATACGATACCGCCGGATTTCCCACCATAAACGGCGTTTTGAGCAACAAACAGATAAGGCGCGTGACTTTTGTGTGGATTGTGGCAACATCATTAAACATCGTTCTACTGGTGCTGGTGGGATTGTTTCAAACACTGTTTTTCAAGGCTTTGGTTTTATTGGCCGCTGCATGGTTGGTGGTTATTTTCGCGAAATTACTGAAAAGATCGGAAGCCGATTTTAGTCCTTTCCGCTATTTTTTGCGGTTGAACTATTTTATATTGATAATCATACTCTCGATGATTATTGATCCGTTGTTTTGAGGGAAGATTTTCACGGCAATGTTTCTCTGTAACGCACAATAACAACACGCCATTGGTTGCATTTCCGCCAAAATACTTATCTTTGCCCCCGACGCTCCCCGTCCGGTTCGTGACGGCAGGCAGCACATCATAAAATCACAGCGCCCGAAAAAGCCATATATGAGTTCAGATCCCCAAACCGCCACCCGCTGGTTAAATAAAAAGATAGCCGAAGCAAAAAATACGTACATTCTGGCGTCGATACTTACCGTTGTAAGCGCCGGGTGTTTTGTGGTATTTGCCTGGTACTTGTCGGTTTTTGCGGCTTCGTGGCTCAACGATGGCCAATTGCTGCCCGGACTGCTGTTGTATTCGCTGCTGTTTTTAGCAGGACGATACGTTTTTGCGCATTTAGCTTCGCTGGTGAACTACCGCGCCGGAAATATCATTGTTTCTAAAATAAAGAAAAGTATTTACCCCATACTGCTGAAAAATAATCAGTTAGACTCTACTTCGGCTACATTGTATGTAACCAAAATCAGCGACGATTTAAAACCCTATTTCGCATTTTTCATTCCCTACGCCATTGCGTCGCTGCTGGTGAGTTTGTCGTTGTTGGCGGTTATTTTTTTTCAGGAAAAATGGGTGGGTTTTGTGCTGCTGGTCTCGCTTTTCGTTATTCCGATGCAGATGATCGTTATCGGGATTGGCGCCGAGGCTCTTCACAAAAAGCACATCGATTTGTTTCTGAAATATTCGGCCGTTTTCTACAACCGCCTGCAAACCATTGCGGAGATTGTCAACCTCGATAACTTTAAGCCGCAATACCGTTTCCTGTCGGAGAAAAGCCGTGCGCTCAACAATGCCACCACCAACGTGATGCGTGTGGCCATCCTCTCGTCGGCCGTACTGGAACTTTTTGTTACCATCAGCATCGCGGCTGTCGCTATTTACCTGGGAATGAGCTTGCTTGGGATAATGCCCGGCCCCAATTACGGAAAGGGTTACGATTTTGGGAAAGCGCTTTTTTTGCTCACCCTTTCGCCCTACTTTTTCTTCTACCTTCGGAAATTTGTCAGCGCCTACCACGACCGAAACCGCGCTCTGGCCTCGGCAAAGCTGCTGATGCCGGTTTTGGAGGGCGAAACGGTTGTAGCATCGGAAGGAACAGACGAAGCGATGCGTAGTTTTGAAATCAACGGATTGAGTTTTGCCTACCCCAACTCGCCGTTGAAAGTGTTGTCTGATATTCATTTGCAATTACCGCTGAAAGGGCTGGTGCTGGTGAAAGGAATTTCGGGTTCGGGGAAGTCCACGTTGCTGAAAATCTGCAGCGGAAGCCTGTTTCCTAGAGAAGGAACGGTGTCGGTGAACGGAAAAGATAACGTTTGGTCGCATCAATGGCTGACGGAAAACACATCGTACATGAACCAGTTTCCGTTTATTTTCGACGGCACGCTCCAATATAATGTTTTTCTGGAAAAAGAAACGACCGCCAATCCGGATTACCCCGATTTCCTCAACAAAATTCTGTCGAAAAAAGAAACCGGATGGCAAACTGAGCTAAGCCACAACGGCAAACAACTTTCGGGCGGAGAGCGGCAACTGGTAACGCTTGCCCGGTTGATGCTGCACCCTAAACCCGTGGCAATTCTGGATGAACCCACGGCAAACCTGGACGAAGGCACCATCGGGATTATTCTTCCCGAAATAGTGAAACTTTCGCAAGAGAAACTGGTGATCGTGGCTTCGCACGAGAAAATCTTTGATACGGTTGCTGATAAAATATTGAATTTGAATTGGGGAGAACAGATGAATTAGCGCTTAGTTTTGAGTTATGAATAAATTTATACGCCAACATATTCTACAACCTTTCGCCGGAAAATGGCTTCGCGGCCTGTCGCTGCTGGCGTTTTGGACCGTGGCATTTATCGGGCTTCCGGCCATTTCGGGATGGTTTCTGGCCATGAGCAGTGTGGTGTTTATCACAGCAAACACCGCTTTTTCATACCTGGTTCCGTCGGCCATAATTCGGCTAACCGCCATAACCCGCACGGCAACCCGGTATTTCGAGCGGCTGGAAAACCACAAAACCACGCTCGACGCTCAGCAAAGGTTGCAATTAAAAATATTTCAATCGGTCGCCGCACTGCCCTATTTTAAAAAGCAAGTAAACAACAACTCATCGCTGCTGGAAAACAGCAAGCACGGCATTGAGCAGATTCTCAACCATATACTCTTGTGGATTTTGCCTTTTGTTGCGCTGATAATTTCAGTGATTCTCTATTTTATGTTCGTTGCCGTGTTTTCACAGGGTGCAGCTATCGAGTTTCTGCTTTCGTCCGCAATTTTCCTGTTTATCATTCCCCAACTGTTTTTCCGCCAAAACGGAAAGCTGTACGAAAAACTCAAACTATACCGCGAAGAAAATAATCAGGCGCTCATAGAGAGTTTCAGGGGACGGATTGAAATTACGAAATACAACCTCGAAGAGAAAGCCATCGGCCAATACAACCAAAAACTGCTACAGCTCGAAAAAACAGAGAATAAACTGCAAATCAGCTCGTTTAATCTTCAATTGGTGGGCGGATTCGGCTTCAGCCTGATTGCCACGTTTCTGCTTTGGCGCGCGTATGCTTACGGCATCAACGCTCAAACCGCCATCGGTATTTTCTTCGGAATTATGGCGCAGGCCGAACTGGCGGAAATGCTTTTTTCGGGAAAATCGGAAAAGAGTTCGGTGGCACAGCAAATTAAAGATATCAACACAGTTATCGATGAAGGCGAACGTCCGCAAGAAACCACACGCGTTGATTCCCGTTTCGAAAAACTGAACATAAACAACTTAAGCTCAACAATTCCCGAAACATCCTTCCGCACCGAAAAGGTTTCACTGGAGATTAGGAAAGGAGAATGGATTGCGCTGTACGGAGAAACCGGAAAAGGGAAAACCACGTTTTTGAACAGCCTTTTTTATCCCGAGTATCGCAACAACGGCACAATAATATGGAACGACAGCGCCGAAATTTCGCACCTGCCCGTTCCCGAATGCGTGTACGTAACCCAAAAAGCATACTTGCTTACCGGAACGCTGCGCGAAAATTTTGAAGGGTATAACGATGAGGAAATAGAATCGGCGCTCGAATTGGTTGATTTATCGGTTTGGCGCTCATCCTTACCGGATGATTTGGGAACTTGGATCGGCGAAAACGGCGAAACCCTGAGCGGCGGACAGCGCAAAAAACTGTTGTTGGCGCAAGCCCTGCTTAAAAATCCACAGCTTTTAGTGGTAGATGAGCCTTCTGCCGGTATCAGCACAGAAAACGCGATAGCAATTTTCCGGAACATCCGCGAACACTATCCCGATATGGCGATTTTGATGGCTACGCACCTGAAAGATTTTGAGGATGTGGCGGATAAGGTGGTGCGGTTGTGAATTTGTGGGATAATTTATGGTGATCTTTTAGAGAGATAGATTCTGTAAACACCTTTCACATTAGGAACTTACCTCACAACGACAAGCTTGTTAAGTTCTAAAAATCCTGAAGGGATTTAATTACAATAGCCGTGTGTGAAACGCGCGGAAATCGGTATGTGACAACATCCACAACCCCGAAGTGGGTTGAACAATACAATATTCAACGCCTGCAGCGTTGCCTTGGGTTGCCTTTCCGATACCACAGGTTGCACCTGTGGCTACTGTTGTTTGTCCCTTTGGGACAATAATAGGACTTTATAGCCCTGTCCGCTATGAAAAAAGTCGTTAAAATCTTCATTAACATACCGTTTATCAACGAAG
>CAKTUP010000074.1 GCA_934621705.1 uncultured Petrimonas sp. | reverse complement strand
CCGCGATACATCCACACGCGACAATCTTTGTACCACTCTTCGTCCTTCATTATGTCGATGGCGGCTAAGATCGCGTCCAGACACACTTTGTGCGTTCCGTGCGGGTCGGCAAGGTCGCCCGCCACGTAAATCTGGTGCGGTTTGATGCTTTCGATGAAATCTTTCGTAATTTTCACGTCTTTTTCCGAAATCGGGTCTTTTTTCACTCTTCCGGTTTCGTAGAAAGGCAGATCGAGAAAATGTACGTGATTTGCCGGCAAACCCACGTAACGATCGGCCGAGCGGGCTTCTTCGCGTCGAATGCGTCCTTTAAGGAAACGAACTTCGGGCGTGTCGATATCGTCTTTGCCTTTTTCGTGCAGCAGGTAGTTCAGCATTTTGCCGTATTTGTCGAGAGCGGCGGTATCGTGAGGCTCAAATTCTTTGATGAGGTTTCTGAAAACGGACAGGTAGCGGATAACTTCTTCATCACCAACGGCAATATTGCCGGAAGTCTGGTAAGCAACATGCACTTCGTGCCCTTGATTCACCAATCGCTGGAAGGTTCCGCCCATCGAAATAACGTCGTCATCGGGGTGCGGGCTGAAAATGATCACGCGCTTGGGAAACGGTTTCGCTCTTTCGGGACGGTGCGAATCGTCGGCATTGGGCTTTCCGCCTGGCCAACCGGTAATGGTGTGTTGCAGATCGTTGAAAATCTTTATGTTAACATTATACGCCGATCCGTAAAGCGCGATAAGTTCGCTCAATCCGTTCTCGTTGTAATCTTTGTTGGTGAGCTTTAAAATAGGCTTATTTACAATTCCGCACAGCCAGACAATAGCTCTGCGAATGAGTTTGCTGGTCCACTCGCAATTTGTTACCAGCCACGGATGGCTGATGCGCGTGAGGTCGTTGGCGGCAGCCAGATCGATGTAAACATCGGCATCGGAATGCGTTTGCAGCACCGAGGCCGGCATGGATTCGGTTATGCTACCTTCCACCATTTGTTTGATACTTTCGGCTTTTTGTTCTCCCCAGGCAATCATCGATATCCGTTTTGCACGCATCATATCGGCAATGCCCATGGTGATGGCGCTGATGGGAACGCGATCGAGTGAGCCGTAGCTCGATGCAATATCACGGCGCGAATCTCCGTCGAGCATTACCAATCGGGTTTGCGAATGCAGGTTGCTACCCGGCATATTGAAACCGATGTTTCCTTTGCTTCCCAGCCCCAGCAACAGATAATCCAATCCGCCCAGCTTGTGGAGTGCATCTTCAAATTCTTCGCATTTTTCGGCAATGAGGCTTTTTTCGGTGGTAGAATCCAGCGAGTAGATATTTTCAGGATTGATATCGATCTGGTTTAAGAAAGCATCTTTAATTGCTTGTAGATTTGTGAGGGATGGTTCGTAAACCGGATAAAATTCGTAAATATTAAAAACAATCAAATCACGAAAACTGACTCCGTTTTCTTTGTGCAGCTTCACCAACTCTTCGTACACCAAATTAGGCGACGATCCGCCCGAAAGTCCCAATACAAAAGGTTTTCCTTCGGTTTGTTTCTGTTGAAGGTGTTTTACGATGTCGTTCGCCACTTTTTTGGCAGCGCGTTCCGATTTTTCGTAAATATGAACAGGGATTTTTTCGAAACGACTGAGCGTATATTCTTCAAAGTCATTTTCGGGTTTATAATACTTTTGGGGTATTCTCTCGAGAGTAATGTAAGAACTTAGATCTAATCGCATAACTGTTTTTTTAAATGATTTCCAAAGACAAAAATAGAGAAATTCAATTACAATATAGAACTTTTTGAGGAATAAATTTACAGCGTAGCCGATTCCGTTTTGCTGTCGAGCTTTTTAACAACTTTGGAATAAATATACAACGCGACGGCAGAAATAGCTCCGATTCCTACGAAAACGTACCATATGTAATGCGCATTCTGCGTGGCTGCGGAGTAGGCAAGCGTATCGAGTACACCTTCGGTGTTGGTAAACAAACGGGGATCGGGACAGTATTTTTCCAACAAGAATCCCGATAATCCGAAAGCAAACAAATACGAAAAGAAGGAGTGTAAGTGGCTGAATCCTAAGTATAATCCTTCTTCTCCCCTGGGCGCTTGCAGCGAAAAGTATTCGAGAAAACGGGGCGAAATGAAGCATTCGGCTACGGCTTGCATGGCAATTCCCACAATCATCATAAAAGCCACAGGATGCATACCGGCGATGTAAGCGCTGCCGAGCTGATTGCCGAAAGACATTACCAACGCCGATAACGGTATGATAATCATCCCGATCATCATGGAGGAAATGGCCGATCGTTTCTTCATAAAGGATGTTACGAAATTTACTAATGTGAACACAACGAGCGGATTAACGTTGGCGTACCATCCGGGCGATGCGCCTTCGCCGATCAAGCGGATAACGTATTTGGGCATCGTAGCATACATCTGACTTTGAATCATCCAGAAACCGCTGATAATCAATATTAATATCAATAAACGAAAGTTCATGAACACTTTTGCCATCGAACGGCCGATTTCGAGGAAACTCTTTCCTTTTCCTTCGGTGTGTGTCGATTTGTAGAGGAGAAATACGGCAATGAGCGCTATAAAAGTCATGCTTGCCGAGAAATAGTTGAGGTAAACCAATCCCTGATCGCCCATGCTTCGGCGCAACGGATCCACAACCGTTTTTCCGAGAAATGCGCCGATATTTACCATCATGTAAAAAATGGCGTAACCGCGGGCGCGGGTTTCGGTAGTGGTTTCGCGAGCCACCGTGCCAGAAATAACCGATTTAATGAACGCACCTCCGATAACGATCAAGATCATAACGGGGACAATGCTCCACTGCATCGGGCTTTCTTTAAGTCCCGTGAAAGTGGTGGTCATATCGTAAGAAACCAGTCCGGCGCTTTCAAGCATAGTGGGAAGCAATCCCAGGCCGCCATACCCTAACGTGAGCAAGGCAAAAGCCAGAATAATGGCTGAACGGAATCCGATTCTGTCGGCATAAGCTCCTGTAAATAAAGGGAGAAGATAAAGTAGTGCGGAAAATACTCCCGAAATAAGCCCGGCCTGAATATCGGAAAACCCCCAAACATTGGACAGATATAAGGTAATTACAATAAAAACGGCGTAAAACGCCAAACGTTCAAGTAGTTCTACAAAGTTCGCGACCCAAAAGGGTTTTGAAAATTTAATCATAACGGTATGTTTTATTTGTTAATTTGTGCACAGAAATTTGTTTTGCGTGCAAAGATAAAAAATGTTTTTAAGTTTACGGTTTAATGTTTAAAGTTTAAGTTTACCATTGGCCTAATTGCTCTTTCCTTCTAATCGCCAAGTCGTTTCATTCCAAGTCGATTACGGTAATTCCTGCGCCGCCAAACTGAACGTGTTCGTCCTGAAAATGGGCGACGCCCGGAACCGTTCTCAGGTAATCTCGAATGATTTGGCGCAGCGCTCCGGTTCCCGTTCCGTGAAGGATGCGAACGCGCGAAACGTTCAGCTGAATGGCATCATCGATATAATACATCACGGCTTGCAGCGCTTCGTCGCCGCGCATACCTCGCACATCGATATCCTGCCTGAAATTGAGTTTGCGCTCGTGAAGCAAATCGCGTGTGTTGGAGGCGCGGCTCTCTTTTTTGAGTTGATTTTTGCTCACCTGCTCCAGTTTTTCGAGTTCCACAGTCGTTTTTATAGTGCCGAAGGCAATGGTTGCTTTTTTGTTTTGTATTTCCAAAATTTCTCCGGTGGCAGTTTGGCCTTTGATGCGGACGAGAGAACCCACCCCAAGCCTCTCCCCCTGCCCCTCTCCCGTAGAGAGGGGAGTTGCGGGCTTGCGCTTATGCTTCTTAGGCCCCAATTCTCCCCCTTGGGGGGAGTTAGAGGGGGCTTTTATTTTTTTTGTAAACTCACTCAACGATTGCCTTGCCTGTTTGGTTTTTTCTTTATCGGCCTGCGCTTCTTTGATTTGGCGGATGGTGTTTTCTATTTTTGCATTGCTCTCGGCAATAAGCTGTTCGGCTTGTTGTTTGGCCTGAGCGAGGATTTCTTTTTTTCTGCGGTTTATTTCTTCCATTTCGATTTCGTACTTTTCCGAAATTTCGCTGAGGCGGTTGCGTTCGCGGCGCACTTCATCGCGTTTGCGTTCCCAGTAGCGGCGGTCGCGCGAAATGTCCTGCAAATACTTGTCCATATTGATGTAATCGCTGCCCACAATTTCCGAAGCCTGGGCGATAACGTCGTCGGGGAGACCGATTTTCCGTGCGATTTCCACGGCAAAGGAACTTCCCGGGTTTCCGATGGAAAGCTGGAAAAGAGGCTGCATTTCGTGACGGTCGTAGAGCATGGCGCCGTTGATGACGCCTTCGTTTTCGTTGGCAAAGTGTTTGAGGTTTTGGTAGTGCGTGGTAATGACGCCAAACGATTTCTTTTGATTAAACCTGTCCAACAACGATTCGGCAATGGCAGCGCCGATTTGCGGTTCGGTGCCGCTTCCGAATTCATCGATGAGCAGTAAAGAATTTTCGTTGCAGTTTTTTACGAAAAACTTCATGTTCTGCAAATGCGAACTGTAGGTGGAAAGGTCGTTTTCGATGGATTGCTCATCGCCGATATCGATAAAAATATCGTTGAACAAGCCCACTTTCGAGTTTTCACGCAACGGAATCAGCAACCCGCATTGAAGCATATATTGTAATAACCCGACGGTTTTTAAACATACCGATTTTCCACCGGCGTTGGGGCCGGAAATAACTAAAATCCAGTTGTTGTTTTCTAAGGTTATATCCAGCGGAACCACTTTTCGATTCTGCTTTTTCAATGCCAGAAACAGAAGCGGATGAACGGCCTGCACCCAATCGATAATGAGTTTGTTCTCGAAATTTGGCTTGATGGCGTTTATTTGCAGCGCAAATTTGGCTTTGGCACGGATGAAATCAATGAGGGCGAGAAAATTGTAAGATTCCAGTAAATCGGGCAGAAAAGGGCGCAGGTAATCGGTAAATTCGGTGAGGATGCGGATGATCTCGCGGCGCTCGTCGCTTTCCAGTTCGCGAATGCGATTGTTGGCTTCCACCACTTCCGATGGCTCTATGTAAACGGTTTTTCCGGATGCTGATTCGTCGTGTACAATGCCTTTTATTTTTCGTTTAAACGACGGGTTCACCGGAATCACCAGCCGCCCGTCGCGCATACTTGGCGACACGTCTTTATCCACAAATCCTTCGGCTTGCGCTTTGCGCAGTATTGAGTTGAGGCTGCGCGAAATGCCGTTGACGGTGGAGGTGATTTCCCGCCGGATGGCGCTCAGTTGCGGCGATGCGTTGTCTCTAATCTGTCCGAATTCGTCGATAATTCGCTCTATTCTTTTGCTGATTTCGGGCGAAACGAATACGTTTTCGGTCAGCGACATCAGGTGAGGGTAACGTTCCGATTTTTCTTCGTCATTGCTGAGGAACTTCACGATAGAGTTGATGGTTTGTAGCGACTTATTCAATTCCGACAAAGCGTTTTGCTCAATCCACGAACCCGCTACGCGAATGCGTTTGAGAACGGGGCGAACATCGTAGAAATTGTCCGACGGAAAAGCGTCTTCTTCCTGAAGAATGTGCACAAATTCATCGGTTTGCGACAATTGTACATCAATTTCTTCGAAAGCGGCGGAAAACTGCATTTCTTCCACCTTTTCTTTTCCCAGCGAACTCAGACAATGCTGCTGCAGCAACTGTCTTATCTTAAAGAATTCTATTTTTTGCTCGAAGTTTTCGGGATAAACCACTTTTCAAATTACGATTTACGATTTGCAATTTACGATTATGGCGGCAAAATTACTCTTTTTAGCCGATAAAATACATATCTTTGGAATCTCAAATCAGAAATCTTATGAAACCATTATTCTTTTTCACGTTTCTTACCCTGGCTTTTTCGCCTCTTTTTTCGCAGAATAACTCAAACCTTACCGATGAAATTGCCCTCAAATTATCCGTCCTTCCGCTTAATTGCATCGATCAGGAATATCCCAATAAACCCGGGCATACGTATGGCTCTGCCGATGAAGTTGGACTTTCGCCCAAGGCGCTGCATCCTGTTTTTTACGGTTGTTTCGACTGGCACAGCAGCGTTCACGGGCATTGGATGCTGATCCGGTTGTTGAAGACGAAACCTGATATCTCAAACAGGAACGAGATCATTGCGAAGTTGAATACTTCTTTTGATAGATCGGCGGTGGAAGTAGAAACTGAGTATTTTACGAAGTATGCGACAGGGAGAGGTTTTGAAAGAACGTATGGTTGGGCGTGGCTGTTGAAATTAGATGAGGAACTGGCTTTGTGGGATGATCCGATGGCACGGCAGTGGCACGAAAACCTTCAACCGCTAACCGACCAAATCATACAGTTATGGACGGAATATCTGCCCAAGCAAACCTATCCGAACCGAACGGGTGTGCATCCCAATTCGGCTTTTGCACTCGGTTTCGCCATCGATTGGGCGCGCGCAACGAACAACAAGGAATTTGAACAGGCGCTGATCAAAAAATCGGTGGAGTTTTATGGCGACAATACCGAAACTCCCGCACATCTGGAACCTGACGGTGCAGATTTTTTCTCTCCCAGCCTGGAAATCGCCGACTTAATGAGGAGAATCCTTTCGCGCCGCGATTTCGAGAAATGGCTGAACACATTTTACACGCAAAAGGGGATTGACAGGATCAGTGAAATTCCGATAGTTAGCGATTTGAGTGATTACCAGACGGTGCATTTGGTGGGATTGTCGTTTTCGCGGGCGTGGTGCATGAAAGGAATTGCCAAATCGCTGCCCGCAGGGCATCCGTTAAAATCGCATTTCGAAGAAACTGCGCAGAAACTGTTAAACAATGCCCTTCCGCTCGTTTTCGACGGGAATTACGGCGGCGAACACTGGCTGGCATCGTTTGCGCTAATGGCTTTGGAATGAAAAATGACTTTTTTGTTTGGTTTTATCGTTTTGAGGTTGCAAAATCAAAATATTTAAACTACTTTTGCACCTCGAATTTGGATTACAAATTTGTTAAATGTTGGCGAGATAGCTCAGTTGGTTAGAGCGCATGATTCATAATCATGAGGTCGGGGGATCATGCCCCCCTCTCGCTACTTGAAAAAATAAAGCAGTTACGATTTTTGAATTGTAACTGCTTTATTACTTTAAACTATCCAACTTTTACTTCCTCCTCCTTCATCATCCTCTTCCATTTAAAATACCCGAAAACAGAAATAACGGCATATATGGCAAACAGCGCGCCGGTGTAGTACAAGTCTTTCCAGAAGTAAAGGCCGCACGAAACAATATTCACAATAAACCAAATGCCCCATTGTTCGATGTACTTGTGCGCCAGCATCCACATTCCGAGAATGCTGAGTGCGGTGGTGAAACTGTCGCCATATGGCACGGGACTGTCGGTAAATCGAACGAGAACAAAAGCGATAAGAGCAAAAATGCTAATTCCTATAATCGATAAAAGCAAAATAAATCGGGTGGGAGTGTGCGAAATCCTGTTCTTTTCTTCCGAAAATCTGTTTTTTGTCCACATAATCCAGCCGTAGATGCTGGCAAAGAAATAATAGGCGTTGATGCCCATATCGGCATAAAATTTCGATTGGTAGAAAATGAAGATGTAAACCACCGGCATGATCACGCCGAAAAGCCACAGCCATTTGTTGGCTTTGTATTCGAGATACAGATAAATGAGGCCGATGATGGCGCCGATGATTTCCAGTGTTTGCATAAAAACGTTTAACGTTTAAAGTTTGAGGTTTAAAGTTGCTGGCTGCGGAAAATTAATCGCTGCCCGTAAATAATTATGCATTATGAATTATACATTCTGCATTATTTTAGAAGCTTATCGTAATTCTTGTCATAAAATTACGCGTTGCCTGCGGATAATATCCGATCCAATTTGCCGTGCTGCCATCTTCGAAAGCGTCTGTGGCAGCCCAACCATTGGCAATGTATTCTTTGTTGAACAGGTTGCTCACGAAAACCTGCAAGGCAATTCTTCCAATCGGAGTTTTATCGAACGTGTATCCGGCTGAGAAATTGCTGACGAAATACGACGGAATGGATTTGGCATCGTCCGAAGTATTGTCGAGATACTGTTTCCCCACGTATTTTCCCAGAATATTAAAGTAGAGCGACCGCAGAGGTTGATAAGTAAGACCTGCCGTGCCTACGGCATTTGGAGAAAACGAAATCTGCGTGCTTTCGAACTCTTTAGAAGTTTGCCCGATCATATCCCAATCGCTGTTGTATAGATCGAAATACGCCGTGTAGTTCTTGATTTTGTTTTGGCTTAGCGTGGCGTTGGCGTCAAAACGAAATTTGTTGTCGGCAAACGGCACCGATACTTCCAGTTCCACACCCGCTCGATAACTGTTTTTTACGTTTTCCATCAGCTTGTAACCCACGTTATTGAGTTTTCCGGTTTGCACCATCTGGTCTTTATAATCCATATAATAAAGGTTTGCGCCCAAATTCAGGCCGTTCTCGTTGGAGAATCGATAGCCCAGTTCGTAGTCAAACATTTTTTCCGGACGTATCCGGTCTTCGCCACCACCGCCTTTGACACTCTCTTTCAGGTCGGTGCGAAGCGGTTCGCGTTGTCCCACGGCCACCGAAGCATACAGGCTATTGCGGTTATCGGTCCGGTAAAAAATACCCGCTTTGGGATTGAAAAAGTTGTAGTTGAAATCGCGTGTTATGTCCACCAAATCGTCATCGATGCCGCTGAAACGATAGCTGATGTTTCGGTACTGAATGTCGCCGAATAACGAGAGTTGGCGGGTGAATTGATACTCGGCTTTGGTGAAAAAGTTGAATTCGCCCTTTTTGCCCACGTTTCGGTACCATTCGTAGTCTTCTGCGATATTTTGATTGTGTTTTATCCAGGGCAGTTTGCCGTAATGATCGCCGTCGTAAAAACTGTACGTTCCGCCAAATATCCAGTTGAGCGCATCTTTGGTATAGGTTAACGACAAATTTGCCACATAAAAATCGTTACGCATCAGTTTTTGACGGATGAAATCCGTACGGCTGTATGTTGTTCCGTCAACAACCTGCGGTTGCAGGCCAAAATCGGAATATTTTCTGTTTTGCCTGTAATTTTCATAATACCCAAAACCGTTGTTGTAGCTCAAATTAGCGTTCATAGATAAATAATCGCTGAGTTCGCGTGTGAACAAAAGTTGCGCGATGTGCGAATAATAATTATCGGTTTCATTGTCGTAATAATGCGTGTTCCCGGCATCATCTTTATATTCTCCTGCCGGATTATATCTTCTGCCGTATTTTTCCATATCTTCGGGCGAAATGCCTTCCCACGTGATTCCGGTTTTTTGCCTTCCGTTGATATAACTCAATCGGATCAATTGCTTATCGGTGTAATGCGAAAGCGCCGCGTAAAGATTGCTGTGGTTTACAAAACCGTTGCGAATATATCCGTCGCCGGTGTTGCGTGAATAACGTGCATCAAGCGACAGTCCGTTTTTCAAAATCCCGCTTCCCGCCGCAATAGTAGATGAAAACGTGTTGTAACTTCCTATGGATGTGGATGCTTCGCCGTACGCTTCGGATCGTGCGCCAAGAGTTTTCATCGAAATGCTGGCGCCGAAAGCGGCTGCTCCGTTGGTGGAAGTTCCCACGCCTCGTTGCACCTGAATACTTTGCAAAGACGATGAAAGATCGGGTAAATTCACCCAATACACTTCCTGGCTTTCGGGATTATTCAGCGGCATTCCGTTGAGTGTTACGTTGATGCGGGTGGCATCAGTTCCGCGTATGCGCATCGATGTGTTTCCCACACCCGATCCGTCTTCGGTGAACGCCACCAGCGACGGAATATTTTGCAATATGGTCGGGATGTTGCGTGCGGCGTTCTCTTTTTTAATCTCCGATTGAGAAACATTGCTGTACGTCATCGGCGTATTTTTTCCCGCTCTGGTGGCAGAAACCACCACTTCTTCCAGATGCACGTTTTTTAAACTGTCGGGTTGTTCGTCTGCCTGGGCAAACAAGGAAAAGTTCAGAGCCAGAAGCCCTGTAAGAATAAATACCTTTTTCATTTACAATTAAGTTTTATGACACGGATTGGCTGCTGGTTGTTGGCTATTGGCTCAACGCCCATTGCTCATCGCTCAACGCTCCGCGTCGGATTAGTAAAATAAAAAAGGGGATTTTTGAAAGATTTACCTAAAAAACAAAGCCACTTGAAAAGTGTGCTTTTACTTTTTCCCTCCGCCGGCATTATCCGGATCAGGTGTTTGGGTATGATCTCAGCCCGTTGTTATGAGGCACCCCTGTGTTGATGAAACAAAGGTAGTCCATTTTTGTTCACGGAACAACATGAACGCCGCTTTTTTAACTTCGAAATTAAAAATTTTGTTACAGAGTGGGTTTAATAGCTGTTTTATTTGTAATTTCGTTTCCTCAATCTATTTTTGTAGCGTAT
>CAKTUP010000073.1 GCA_934621705.1 uncultured Petrimonas sp. | reverse complement strand
AGTACGATGGGCATTCCAAAAACAAAAAAGAATACAACAGCTACTGTTAATACATCAAATATACCGTCCATAATTTTGTTTTTTTAAGTGAATAATTTGTTTACATCCATAAGACACGGGTAAACAGAATTCGGTTACAAAAATACGGAAATATTTCAGATTATCTTTTATTTTATCTGAAAATCAATGAATTAAAAACTTGTCAACAAGACAACCGTTTTTATGATTTTAAATTCGTTGAATTAATTTCTATTTATTTCCTTTGTATTTATCAAATAAAAAAGTCTCTCCCTTGTGGGGAGAGATTTAGAGAGGGGTTATGAACGAAAAAACGCTCGAAAAACTGAAAATTCTTGCCGATGCGGCCAAATACGACGTATCGTGTGCATCGAGCGGAACATCGCGTGCCGGAACGAAAGACAGCATCGGTTCGGCGGCGGGGTGGGGCATTTGCCACAGTTTCACGCCGGATGGGCGATGCGTTTCGTTGTTCAAAATCCTGCTCACCAACCATTGCATTTACGATTGTGCTTACTGCAGCAACCGCCGGAGCAACGACGTGAAACGCACCGCTTTCACCGCCGAAGAGCTGGCTAAGCTGACTATTGAGTTTTATCGGCGCAACTACATCGAGGGACTTTTCCTGAGTTCGGGCGTGATGCGCAACCCCGATTACACGATGGAGCAGATGCTTCGGGTGATTACGCTTTTGCGCACGGTTTACCGCTTCAACGGATACATACACGCCAAAGCTATTCCGGGCGCAAGCCCCGAATTAATATCGAAGCTCGGCACGTTGGTGGATAGAATGAGCGTTAATCTCGAAATTCCATCGGAACAAAACCTAAAATTGCTTGCGCCGGAGAAAGATTACGAAAGCGTTTTCGCGCCGATGCGTACCATTCAGCAGGGAATGTTGGAAAGCGCCGAAGACCGGAAGAAGTTTAAGAAAGCGCCCAAATTTGTGCCCGCCGGGCAAAGTACGCAGGTCATCATCGGCGCCACGCCCGACACCGATAAGCAGATTCTTACGCTGGCATCGGCGTTGTATAAGCGGCCATCGTTCAAACGCGTGTACTATTCGGGATACATACCCATCAATAAAGATGATAATCGTTTGCCGATGATTGCCAAACCGCCGTTGGTGCGCGAAAACCGATTGTATCAAGCCGATTGGCTGATGCGATTTTATGAATTCAAAGCGAGTGAAATTGTGAACGATACGCATCCCGATCTCGATTTGGACATCGATCCCAAAATGGGATGGGCATTGCGAAATCCGTCGTTTTTTCCCATTGATGTAAATAGCGCGCCTTACGAAATGATTCTTCGCGTGCCGGGCATCGGGGTGAAATCGGCAAAACTCATTATCGCTTCTCGAAGATATGGGCGGTTAAATTCCGTTCAGCTGAAAAAAATGGGCGTGGTGATGAAACGGGCGCAGTATTTTATCGTGTGCCGCGAGCTTCCGATGAACACCGTAAATGAACTTACGCCGCAATACGTGCGCCGTCAGGTTTCGCAGAAACAGAAAAAACAAGCGGCGGAGTTGTTGCAGTATGCCATCGACTGGGGGTGATTGGATTTCCAAATCCAATTATTTTTGTAACTTGCAGAAAAAATCGTTATGGTTCAGAAAAACGCGATAAAATTATTCGAAGAAAAGAAAATCCGCACCGTTTGGGATGATGAAACGGAAGAGTGGTATTTTTCGGTGGTGGATGTAGTGGAAGTATTGACGGACAGTCCAAATCCCCGAAAGTATTGGAGTGTATTGAAAACTAGGCTGAAAAAGGAAGGAAATGAAACGGCTACAAATTGTAGTCAGTTGAAAATACGTGCTCACGATGGGAAAATGCGTCTTACCGATGTGGCTTCAACCGAACAAATGTTCCGTCTTATTCAATCCATTCCATCGCCAAAAGCAGAACCGTTTAAATTGTGGATGGCACAAGTTGCCAAAGAGCGTTTAGACCAATTGCAAGACCCCGAATTGTCTATCGAGCAGGCGATGGCGGATTATAAACGTCTCGGATATTCCGATAATTGGATTAATCAGCGGTTGAAAAGCATCGAAATTCGCAAAGATTTAACCGATGAGTGGAAAAAGCACGGATTGCGCGAAGGTGTTCAATTTGCTACGCTTACCGATATTATTTATCAAACGTGGGCGGGAAAAACAGCCAAAGAATATAAAAGGTTCAAAGGTTTGAAGAAAGAAAATTTGCGCGACAATATGACAAACAAAGAGCTTGTCCTAAATATGTTGGCCGAATTGTCAACCAAAGAAATTTCGGAAACAAATAATCCTGAAGAATTTGAAGACCATATTGATATTGCCCGTCAAGGAGGAAGTATCGCCAAAAATGCGCGCTTGGAATTGGAGCAAAAAACAGGAAAAAAGGTAGTCAGTCCGTTGAATGCGAAAAGCGTTTTACAAATTGATAAAATGAAAGAAGAAAAGTGATAGTTTTCACCTACGATAAAACCTTCGACGGCCTTCTCTCCTGCCTGTTTTTCGCGTACGAGCAAAAGAAGTTCCCCGATCTTATCCTCTCGGATTCCGATTCGAAACCACTTTTTGTTGACGAGCAGTATCACGTAAATACCGAAAAAGAAAAATCACTTCGCGTATGGAAAGCGTTGGAGAAAAAACTCTCGAAAGTGGCGCGGAATATGATGTTGAGCGTTTGGTTATCGGAATTGCCCGAAGTGGAAATGCTGCTTTTCCGGTATATCCGCAAAAACATCGACCATCCGCAAGGAATTGAAATGAATTTCGGCGACGACGATGTGCTTCGCATCAAGGATATCGCGCAAAAAGTAGCCAAGGAAGCCGAACATCTCCGGCAATTCGTCCGGTTTCAGGAAACAGCCGACGGCATTTATTTCGCGCCCGTTTCGCCGCGTTTCAATATTCTTTCACTCATTGTACCCCATTTTCAGGACAGATACGCCGCCCAGCCGTGGATTATTTACGATGTCCACCGCAACATCGGATTGTATTACGATACGCGTTCCGTTACCGAAGTTTCATTTTCACAGAAAAACCTTTCGGAACTGAAACTCGGAAAACTAAGTGACGAAAAATTATCGGAAGAAGAGGCGTTGTTTCAGAAAATGTGGAAAGAATATTTCAAAAGCGTCACGATAAAAGAACGCATCAACCTAAAACTTCAACGCCAACACATGCCCCAACGCTATTGGAAGTATTTAACCGAAATGCAATAAAAAAACCGTCTGACCAATTCATCGGTCAAACGGTTTTGAAAATTTTTAGGAGGCTTCTTATTTGTTTTTCAACAAATCACGAATTTCAGTGAGCAACACTTCTTCTTTTGTCGGTTCTGCCGGAGCTTCGGGTTCTTCCACTTTTTTGCGTTTCATCGAGTTCATCGCTTTGATAACCATGAAGATTGCCGTACCTACGATTAAGAAATCGACTACCGCTTGAATAAAAGCGCCGTAATTCCAGCTAATTGCCGGAATTTCTGCTCCTGCGGCATCAATTGCAGCTTGTTTCAACACCACTTTCAAATCGGCGAAACTGCCTTGTCCGAAAAGGAGGGCGATTGGCGGCATTAAAATATCGTTCACAAAGGATGTAACAATTTTACCGAAAGCAGCTCCGATAACAATACCCACGGCCATATCAACCACATTGCCGCGCATCAAAAATTCTTTAAGTTCAGTTCTAAATGACATAATGCTAATTAATTAAAATGTTAATTTCCCATTTTGTTGCAAAGAAAATAAAAAAATGTGAATATTTTAACAATATCGATAAAATTTACACGCTATCAATAGAATATTTCCGCAATCATGCATCGGGCAGATCCACCGCCGTTGGTTTCGATGGTGTTGAGTTCGGGAGAAAGGATTTTATTGTAAGTGGAGATAATCGTTTCCTGATGCGGAGTTAGCGACTCGCGTGCCGCTGCCGACATAATCATCAGCGGTTTGCCGTTTCGGCTTTTCAACTCCAGCATATTTCCGGCAAAATGATTCACCTGGTCGAGCGAAATGTCCACGATAATTTTTCCGGTTGCTGTTAATCTCGATGCTACTTTTTCACGTTCCTTCTCATCTTTTATCGATTCCAGGCACACAACAGCCACCTGCGTACCCACTTCCATCATTACGTTGGTGTGGTAGATAAGATTCCCGTTTTTGTCGAACGAATCGAAAATCACCGCGTCAAAATTCATGCGTGAACAGAAATCCTGCAACACTTTTTCCGATGAACGGGGCGAACGGCAACAATACGCGATGCGTTTGTCGCGGTCGAAAATCATACTCCCCGTACCTTCCAGAAACTCACCTTTATCTTCCCAATCTGTTAAATCGATGAGTTTGGTATGATTCATTTTCCGGCGAAGAAAATCCAGAACGGCGGGTTTTCTTTCCAAGCGGCGGTTTTCTGCAAACATGGGATAAAGAACCAACTCGCCCGAAATGTGGGAAGAAAACCAGTTATTCGGGAAAATGGAGTCGGGAGTCCAAGGCTCTTCCGTGTCCTGAATCACGATCACATCCACGTCGTTGCTCCGAAGCAGGCTCACGAAAGCGTCAAACTCATCCATCGCTTTTTCGGCCACTTTTTCCTGCTCGGTTTTCTGCTGGAAATAGTTGTTTTTGGCCGTTTCTTCGTTAAATCCGAAACGCGCCGGGCGAACCATTAGTATTTTTGATGTTGTTTGCATAGTGGGTGAAGCGAATTCCAATTCGCTTTTTTTTACTAAGATACTGCTAATTGGAATTAGCAGTACCCGGTTATTCGAGTGTTTTAATTGACTCTTTTATAATTTCAATCGCTTCGTGAAGCTGCTGTTCTGTAATTACCAGTGGTGGCGCAAACCGGATGATGTGCTGATGCGTGGGCTTTGCCAGCAATCCGTTCTCGGCCATTTTCAGGCACACATCCCAAGCTTCCTTGCCGTTGTGCGGCTCAATAACGATGGCGTTTAGCAATCCTTTCCCGCGAACCAGTTTCACGAACGGACTCTCGATTTTCAACATTTCATCTCGGAAAATTTCGCCCAAGCGTTCTGCTTTTTCCGCCAGATTTTCTTCTTTTACCACTTCCAGCGCGGCGGTTGCCACTTTACAAGCCAGCGGAAATCCGCCAAAAGTGGAGCCGTGCTGCCCGGGACGGATGGTCATCATAATTTCATCGTCAGCAAGAACGGCCGAAACGGGCATTACGCCGCCCGAAATGGCCTTGCCAAGGATTACTATATCGGGACGGATGCCTTCGTGGTCGCAGCACAAAAGTTTTCCGGTGCGGGCTATTCCTGTCTGCACTTCATCGGCGATAAACAGAATATCGTGTTGCTCGCAAAGATGTTTGCATGCTTTCAGGTAACCGTCATCGGGAACAAAAACGCCCGCTTCGCCCTGAATGGGTTCAAGCAAAAGGCCAGCAATTTTATCGCCTTTTTCTTCGAAAATTTTCTGAACGGCGTCCACATCGTTGTAAGGGATCACTTCAATTCCGGGGGTGTACGGGCCGTAATCGGCACGCGCATCGCCGTCGGTGGAGATGGAGACGATGGTAATGGTGCGTCCGTGAAAATTTCCTTCACAAGCCACAATGATGGCTTCGTTTTCGGGAATCCCTTTTTTCAGATAGCCCCATTTGCGTGCGAGCTTTAATCCGGTTTCCACCGCTTCGGCGCCCGAATTCATCGGCAACATTTTATCGTAACCGAAGTAATTATGAACAAATTCTTCATAAGGACCTAAGCAATCGTTGTAGAAAGCGCGCGATGTCAGGCACAATGTTTCGGCCTGATCGGTAAGCGCTTTTACGATTTTCGGATGGCAATGCCCTTGATTTACTGCCGAGTAAGCCGACAGAAAATCGAAGTATTTTTTGCCGTCAACATCCCAAACATACACGCCTTTCCCCTTGGACAGCACCACGGGCAGCGGATGATAATTGTGCGCTCCGTATTTATCTTCCTGATCGATAAATTGTTGAGCTTTTTCAGTAATTAGCATAAAATAGAGATTTAAAAGTTAGTGTGGTTTTATTATTGAATTCGAGTCTGTTACATCTTGGTGAGAACTAAATTCCGAAAGAGAATTTCTTTTCCTTCGCTCTGCAAGCCAATATGCCCTTCTCTCACCGTTCCGGTTCCTGTGTTTTGATGAACGCCGTTTACATAAACATCAATAACGCTGTCTTTTACGGTGATTCTCACTTTGTTCCATTCTCCGACAGGAAGTTCGCTCGACGGTTGTTTTTTCGCAATAACCGGGAATTTGGGACGCTCCGTTACACCTTCGGGAAGTTCGTACTCCAGCATATCGGATCCGGCGAGCAGTACAAAATCGCCCGCTTTTCCGGCTGCTAATTGAATTTCAATACCTGTGGCGAAGGGATTTTTCGGGTCTTCGATCAACACGAAAATGCCACTGTTGCTGGCTTCCACGGCCCATTTGTATTCCAGTTCCAGCGTGAAGTTGCCGTATTTTTCCTTGGTGTACATATAACCCAGCGGCTCGCCTTTGATGGAAATCTGTCCGTCTTTCACCGTGTAAACCTGGTCGCCGGGAACCGCGTCGTTTTCCACTACGAAATTCCAGTTAGACAGATCTTTTCCGTTAAAAATTTTTCCGTTGTTTTGTGTGCAGCCCGAACTCAAAACGATAAATGCTGCGAATGCGAATAGAATTGCTTTTCTCATTTGATAGATAATTTGTTATAATTTGTATTTTTAACAAAGTTAGAAATTTTTGTTGAAAAATGACAAATTTTCCGCAAGAAAAAAGTTTCCCTGAAATTACTGATGCGGCTTTGTCCTAAAAAAGCAAAAAATGATTGTAAGATAGGCGATAAATGCATATTTTTGCTCAATTTTGCAGGAAGGTGTAACTAAAACAGGAAGATGAAAAAAGCGCACATTCTTTGGGCGGACGATGAGATTGATTTGCTGAAACCGTATATTCTTTTTCTGGAAGAAAAGGGATATGGAGTGGAGCCGGTGAATAACGGCCGCGATGCGATTGAAAAGTGCCGGGAATCGTTTTTCGATATCATTTTTTTGGATGAACACATGCCCGGATTATCTGGCCTGGAAACGCTTTCCGAAATAAGCGCCTTTCGTCCGACCGTTCCTGTGGTGATGATCACCAAAAGCGAGGACGAAGGGATTATGACGAAAGCTATCGGGAAAAAGATTGCCGATTACCTGATAAAACCGGTGAATCCCAACCAAATTTTGATGACAATCAAGAAAAATCTGGAGAAAAACGAGATAATCAGCGAAACCAATACGATCAACTACCGCGAAGAGTTCAGTCGGTTAAGCAACGAAATAAACAATTGCCGTACGGCAGAAGATTGGGGAGAGTTGTATAAAAAACTCGTTTTCTGGGAAATTGAGTTCGCGCAATCGCAGCATCCGATGCGGGAAATGTTGTCGCTGCAAAAATCGGAAGCCAACGGTGAATTCGGCAAATTCGTGAAACGGAATTACGAAAAATGGCTGCAACTGCCCGAATCGCGCCCGTTATTGAGCCACGAGGTGGTTAAAAAACGGGTTTTTCCGGTGTTGGACAAAGGCGAGAAATTGTTTTTTATTTTAATCGATAACTTTCGGTTCGACCAGTGGCAAGCGGTTAAAAACCTTGTTTCCGAATATTTTACCTATGCCGAAGATACCTATTTCAGCATTTTGCCTACGGCAACGCACTACGCGCGCAACGCTATTTTTTCGGGATTGATGCCGTTGCAAATCGCGAAAATGTTTCCGCAATTGTGGGTAAATGAAGACGAGGACGAAGGGAAAAATTTGTCGGAAGAACCGCTTATCCGAACGCTGTTGGAAAGATACAGGCGAAAAGAGCGGTTTTCATATCACAAGATAAATACGAACGCCGAAGGCGAAAAACTGTTGCAAAATTTCTCGGAATTGGAGCACAATGACCTGAATGTGGTGGTTTACAATTTTATCGATATGCTCTCGCATGCGAGAACCGAGTCGAAAATGATCCGTGAACTGGCGCCTGATGAAGCGGCTTATCGCTCGCTCACGCGGTCGTGGTTTCAGCACTCGCCGTTATTTGGGTTGTTGAAAAAAATATCGGAAAAAGGGTATAAAGCCATTTTCACTACCGACCACGGAACGATTCGGGTGCGCAACGCACAAAAAATAGTGGGTGAGAAAAATACGAATTCAAATTTGCGCTACAAAATGGGGAGAAATTTGTCGTACGACCCCAAAAAAGTGTTCGATATCACTCAACCCGAAAACGTGGGATTGCCATCGCCGAACATCAGTACACGATATGTTTTTGCGCTGGGCAACGATTTTTTTGTCTATCCAAACAACCAAAATCATTTCGTTCAGTATTACGAAAACACGTTTCAGCACGGCGGAATTTCGATGGAAGAGATGATTGTTCCGCTGATAACGTTACAAGCTAAATAGGTAGAGACGCGATTTATCGCGTCTAAAATCGATAAGGAAATATATGCAATTGAAAATAAGAAATTTATCCGAAATAAAGATCGTCGCCAAACAGTTTATCGATCGAATCGGTAACGAAAAAGTTTTCGCTTTCTACGGCTCCATGGGTGCCGGAAAAACCACGTTCATCAAAGCCGTGTGCGAAGAACTGGGCGTGAAGGAAACCATTACCAGTCCTACATTCGCCATTATCAACGAATACAAAGACGGTGAAGGAAATTCCATTTATCATTTCGATTTTTACCGCATTAATAAACTGGAAGAGGCTTTCGATTTCGGATACGAAGACTATTTTTACAGCGGAAATCTCTGTTTTATCGAATGGCCCGAACTGGTGGAATCGCTACTTCCCGAAAACACCGTAAAGGTTTATATCGCCGAAACCGAAAACGGCACACGCACCATCGAAACAAAAAACTTCGATTAAACGAAACGAAAATAAAACACTCTAACTCTCTAAATTCTGCAAAAAAGAATATCCAAACATAAATGAAAAAAATAATCATATCGCTCTGTCTGTTTTTGTCCGCGCTTTCGGTTTCGTCGCAAGTGAATACCGATCGTGTGATGATGATCGGGAAAAATGCGCTCTACTTCGAAGATTATGTGCTTGCCATACAGTATTTTAATCAGGTGATCAGCGCGAAATCCTATCTTGCCGAACCGTATTATTTTCGCGCGATGGCAAAATTTATGCTCGACGATTTCAAGGGCGCCGAAGAAGATGCCAATCTTTGTCTCGAACGGAATTCGTATTACACGGCGGCTTATCAGCTTCGGGGAGCGGCGCGTCAAAATCAGGATAAATTTGAGCTGGCTGCCACCGATTATCAGCGCAGCCTGGAATTTTTTCCCGAAGACCGGCTCACGTTGGTAAATATGGCTATTGTGAATGTGGAAATGAAACATTTCGAAGTGGCGGAGAAATTTTTCGAAGTGTTGCTGCGGCGGTTTCCCGATTACGTTCCCGGATATCTCACCCGCGGGCAAATGCATCTGGAACAGAAAGATACGCTCAGAGCGTTGGCCGATTACAACAAAGCCATCGAGATTGATCCATACACGGCGCAATCGTTTTCGGCACGCGGATTGTTGCATTTTCAGCAAAAAGATTACAACAAAGCCTTGGCCGATTTGGACGAAGCCATCCGTCTCGACCCGTTTTTTACTGGAAATTACATCAATCGCGGATTGGTTAAGTATAATCTGAATGATTTGCGCGGCGCTATGGCCGATTACGACCGGGTGATTGAAACCGACGAAAATAACCTGATTGCCCGTTTCAACCGCGGTTTGCTGCGCGCGCAGGTGGCAGATAACAACCGCGCTATCCGCGATTTTGACAAGGTTATTGAACTGGAACCCGAAAATACAATGGCCTACATAAACCGCGCCATGCTGCACGCTGAAATCGGGGACAACACAAACGCCATTCAGGATTTGAACTTCGTTCTTGATGAGCATCCCGACTTTTTTACCGGGTATTATATGCGAGCTGAAATGAAACGTCAGTTGAACGATCTGCGCGGTGCGGAACGCGATTATATGACCGCCCGAAACGAAGAAGCCAAGGCCAAAAAGCGGGCAACCGTGGATGCTGCCGATGGCAGAAAGTTGGCCGAGGAATCGAAGGACACTCGAGAAGAGACGGATAAAGATATCGATAAATTTAACCTGCTGGTGGTTGCCGACAAGGAAACGAGCGAGAAAAACCAAACCAAATACCAGCGCGAATCGCGCGGCAGGGTTCAGGATTTGAACGCCAAGGTTGCTTTGGAACCCAAATTCGTGCTCACGTATTACGACAAAGGATTTGAAGTGAACCGTCCGGTGTATTTTTCGGAATCCATGGAAAATGCTAATCAGGAATTAAACCTGAACTGGAAGTTAAAAGCGGTCAACAACGAAGCCGCGCTAAACGAATTGCAGGTGCAAACGCATTTTCGCTCCATCGATAATTTTTCGCGGTTATTGGTGCAAAATCCAAACGATTCTAAACTGTATTTTGG
>CAKTUP010000072.1 GCA_934621705.1 uncultured Petrimonas sp. | reverse complement strand
GGAATTATGGGGTACAAGGGAAAAGTTTTTTTCCGGTTCGGAAAACAGATCAACGGCGAGCTGTCGGAAATAGGTGCGGACGTTAACCGGACAAAAGTGCTGGAACTTGCTGCCGAAGCCATCGACACGGAAATTTACAGAAACTATGTGTTTTTCCCCATCAACTACATCGCTTACGATTTGATGGAAAACAGCAACTCATTTGCCGACAAATATACCGATGAAGACAAAGCGTTTTTCGACAAATATATTGACGGACAAATCGCTAAAATAGATATTCTCGACAAAGATTATGATTTCCTACGCGAAAAACTGATTGAAATGTACGGAAATACGGTAAAGAATTTTGTTTCAGTGCAAGAAGCATAGGGCGTTGAGCAAAGGGTTAAAAAGATGAAATGGAGATATATCGCATACCTGTCGGTTGTTTTTCTTATCGCTTTTGCGTGTGAGAAAGACGACGAGCGTATCGATGATTTCCTGGTGGAATTTGCCAAAGTTGTGAAACCGGCAGAGCAAATCACTTTTCAGTTAGACAACAATAAAACCCTTATCCCGAAAGAGTTAAAAAATTATTCGGGCAAAGACGGGCAGCGTGTCGTTCTCAATTACACGCCTTTGCGCGACGACACCGTGAAAGTCAACAGCGTTTCCGATATTTTTACGGGAACCGTGCAGGAAAGCAACGCTGTAAACACTTTAATTAAAGATCCCGTAAAAATACAAAGCGTTTGGGTAGGCGGCAACTACCTGAATCTGATCCTTGAAATTGAATACTTTGAAAAAACACACGTTATCGGACTTTTTCGCAACACACAATCGCCTTCTGTTGATTTGCATTTCGCTCACTCCAAAGACGGCGATCCGCCGGGATATTCTAAAAAATTGTACGCCTCCTTCTCACTTTCTGCCATTAAATCAGCCAACGGCTCTCCCACTCCTTTCCGATTCCATATTAACACATCCGGCGGTGAGCAGGTGTTTGAGTTGGAGGTGAAATAATTTTTCTGATTACGTTCAGATCAATTCAACTATTGTACGATTAAAAGATCACGGGCCATCCGGAGTGGTTTTTCTTTAAATTCATTTCAATTCAACTATTGTACGATTAAAAGATTTGAATAACCGGCTTGTTCGGCTCTGAAGCCCTATTTCAATTCAACTATTGTACGATTAAAAGCCGTTACAAACGGCAAAAAATAATGCTGAGCGACAAGCTGTTCAGCATAAAAAACAGGGAAATAATAACACGAAAAGTTGTCGAAGTGCGATGATATAAAAACACCCGCACTTCGACAACGTAGTTTATCGATTGATTTTCAATATGTCAATGATCTCAAAGCCCGCGAAGGAGCGTTTTGGGTTGAAGAAAAATCGTAACCGACAACCTGTTAAAGAAAATTATCGATACTACTTCGTTCTTTACCAATAATTTGCTTCTCGAGCCATTTTTCCTGCCGACTCGAAAAAATGATCAAGCTATCTTCTTCGGAATTCATTATTTTTTCGGCTTTCAAAGTTAGCTCTTTCAGTTTTACTTCCGTAATTTCGCCTTCAAAAACCGAATTTTGAATCCAATTCAGGTATTTCCGACAGAGTTTCAGCATTTTGCCGACTCGCTTTTCGCCACAGTCGTACACTAAAATCACATACATTTACCAATACATTTTAAATGGTTTGTAAAATTCCATTCCCAATAAATGCTTAGCCAATTTATAGCACTCCAACCTGATAAGATGTTTGTAGCTGACGCTTCGGTTGAGCGAGCGATGTTTAATTGTCTCATTGAAACGATCTTCCATCGCTTTTACAAATATTTTCTTGCCCGAAGGATTCAGCAAGCAACTGTTCAGCCGTTTATCGAAATGGCGCTCCTGAATTTCTTTCTTGTTGAGTATCTTAAAGATAACCCTGTCCACAATGATGGGTTTAAAGATTTCGGCAATGTCCAATGCCAACGAATAACGCCGCTCGCCGGGCGTGTGCAGGTAGCTGATGGTGGGATTGAGCTGCGTTTGATGAATGGCTCGAAGACATTCGGAATAGCACATCATATTCCCGAACGAAATCAGAGCATTCACTTCGTTTCGGGGCGGTTGTTTGGTGCGGTTTCCCATCTCGAAGTCATTGAGAATTAAGTTAAACGCATCGTAATATACCTGACGAATATTTCCCTCGATGCCCATCAGTTGGTCGGGTGCCGATGCTTGGTCGATAAAATCGGCATAAGTTTTCATTTGCAACAACAGCTCGTCCATATCTTTTCCGCGACGGTTGTAATACTGCAGGTTTTTCTGCATATTGTACACAGCACCATAGATAAACTGCCGGGCGATTTCCATCCTGCGTTTTTTGTCTTGAAAAGCCTTGGTTTGCGCCAAAATCATTCGCCCCGACAGCAACGAATCTCGCGGCATAAACGAACCGGTGTAGTTCTCGTAATAATCGAAAAAATGAAGTGCGATATTGTTTTGTCCCAAAAAATTGTATAGCGCGCTGTTGGCGTCGAGCGAGCCGAACACGTAGAATTGGTCGATGGTTTCCACAGGAATATACCGTGGTTGTCCTTCGTGCGGAATGCCGTTTCCATCTTCCTCCATCGGAACAAATTTCAACGTATTGTCTTTGCGTGAAAGACGGCCGGGATTGAAAAGATAGTAGGTTTTTTTCATATCGTCTGAACCGGGATTTTATGGGATTAGCGGATTCTTGGGATGGATAAATTCGGATTATATTTTTTATTCGTTAACCGTTTAAATTGCAGGCTATTTGCGCCAAAGTTTATCAACAGTCCAATTTCTAAATTGTAAGCTTCCAGATAATTCATTGCTTGAGCTAAATGTACATTTTCGAGTTGAATAATAGCTTTTAGCTCAACACTAATTATTTCCTGAACAAGAAAATCTACACGACGTGTACCGATATGAACACCATCGTATAGAATTGGCATTTCAAATTCTCGTGAAAAAGCAACGTCATTTTTAGTCATTTCTATTTCTAACGCTCGTTGATAAATAACTTCCTGAAATACGAAGTATTCATGAACTCCTTTTTAAATTAATTATTTTGTGAGTAAAACCGTTACCCAATGTTTTGTGAACTTTCATTGCACATCGTATAACTTTTTCGGTAATATCTGCATATTTCACTCCCATATTATCTTTTAATCCGATAAATCCCGATTCAGACATCCTCCCCCGCATAACAAAAATCAAAATAACTGCAACTCCGGCAAATTTTCGCGTTGATAACGGGCGGACAGGTATCGCTTTCGAGAAGCGTTTTTATTTGCGATACCGATTTCTTGAGTTTTTCTCGGTCCTCCTCGGTCAGGAACACTTCGTCGGTTTTTCGCAGTTTCGGATATTCCAACAATCCCGTAGCATCCTCCACACCGTTGAGTTCCAACAACCACAAATAAAATTTGAGTTGACGCGTGTGTGCTTCTTCCACCTTGTCGCTGCGCTTGGTTTCGTGAACTGTGTTGGTGCGCGCGTCGAAATAATCGATTTGCCCGATGAGCGTAACATCTTCATAATCGGCAGAAATAAGCATTTCTTCGTGTCGCTCGGCACGTTGCGGATACGATGTTTCGTGCAGCAGTTTGCCATCGTACACCGTGTCGGATGTGTGCTCCATATTGATGCCGTTGGCAAAGAGCCACAATTTGCGCTTACAAATTTGGTGGTAGTTGATGTGAGTGGCGGTGAGATTCATAGAATGATAATGAAATTACATTTTTTCAAAAGCCCCGCATCGGAAATTATCTAAATCGTCGCGTTGGTCGTGGCGATTCATTTTGCAAAGAATATCTTCTTCCCAATCTTCCGAAATATATTTTTTACAAATAACACATAAATTGGGGACGGGAATGGTTGATTCATCTACTTTTGTGCCGTCGTCGTTATATATGCCACTCTCGAATTGCGGCTTGTCTTCTAATTTTCCAATTCTTCCATTAATTGAATGGCAACACTATTCTCTAACCATCGAAACTTAAAGTCGAACCAATTTTGACGATAATCGCTGTTGTCGATAATATCTTTGAAGTTGGCAAACGGCTTACGGTTGTTTAGTGCACGAAAAAGTTGATTTTGCAATTTTTCATCTCCTTTAAGCCGCTCGGCAAAGGCTTCCATAATGCGAAACCCTTCGTTGGAGTCGGGCGGGTTAAACTCGAAATATTTGTCCCAATCGAGCACTTTTACCTCTTCCCAATCGTATAATTCCTTAAGGTTCTTTTTTATCTTTTCCGGTTCATCCTCAAAGAAATCAATCTCATACAACAGGTCGCGCGGATAAGAGTCAATTTCGAGTGTTTCGGGGTTAAAAAAACACACAAGTCCCGCATCTATGTTACCGGCAATTTCGGCGACGTACGGTTTGAATTTTTCGGGTACTTCAATTTCTTCGAAATCTTCTTCTTCATATATTTCATTTTCGAGAAACGCCAATATCCTGGCAAGTTTTTCCTCATCGTCCATTACCGAGCGGATTATACCAAGTATCTGATCTAATGTTTTGTCCATTTTTTTCCGTGAATCAATTAATAATCTGCCTTTTCCTCGTAATAGTCATAGAACAATTGTGCAATTTCACCGGCGAAATTGTATCCGCATGGCGAAGCATATTTTACACAATCTACACAGCGAAGTTTAAAATCATCCAACAGATTGTTTTTCTGCATAAATTTCAGCGCTAATTCAAAATTAGTATATGCGCTGTCGTAATACTGTTCCCACATATCGCCGTATTCGTAGGTGAACCGGCAAGCATTTTCCGGTAGCGTTAGCATCAAATCGGCAAGCAACTCGGGCGAAGGTTTCAACGCTCTAAAATCGGCAATAGCTTTCTTGCATACCGAAAAGCGCGTTTTGGGTTCCGCCGATTTTGCTGTGGGATAAAACTCTTGAATGATAATTTTTCGATATTTCTCGAGCATTTCCTTTTCGTTGGGATTCATATAAAAATCTAAATATTCTTTTACCGGTTTCAGATTTTTATTCATTTCCATAATCAAGCCGATAAGCTGATCTTGGGAAAGGGATTTTAAATGGGATTTGAGAGTGGACATAGGATAACTATTAGTTAGCTTGAAAAAGCGGTTGTTACACCGCTTTAATTTATATCTGATTTTCGCAATCAAATGCCAACATCAAATCAACAAGTTTTTGTTCAGCCTGTGCAAGGGCATCTGCTTTTTCTCCTTTGGTTTGAATAAAACCTCCGGCTTGAAGAGTTATAAATGTATCAACATTATTCAAATCTTCTTCAATAATTGGCTGTGCTCTATCTGAATTTTCCTCTGATAGTTTTGCGCGAATGCTACTGCCAATTAAATTAGCATTTTCTCCTGTTGCTATAGCTAATGTGTCCATTAAACTGAATGTGCGGGATTGATTTGAAGTGATTTTCCAATTAACTATGGCATAAGCTAAGGCTTTTGCCCATTTTTCTCTCAATTCCTTAGGAGCTACAAGGCATTCACCGAAAACATTTTTTCCGTCAATCCAACCATTTTCTCTTAGTTTATTGATAGTATCTTCTGAGATTTCCGGCTCTAATTGATTGGTGGAAACACAGAATAATCTACGTAAGTCAATAGCAATATCGAGTACAAAAAGTCCGGTCGCTCTACTATTGTTGGGTATCCATTTACGGCTGAGACTTCTGTCTTTCCCTTCTAAGAACGAAGAGATTTCTTCTTCCGACATTATCTCACCTGCTTCATTTCTAACTATGACTTCATTGTTGGGGCGATCACTTCTATCGAATGAAATATTTTCCCTACTAACTCCCGCCAATAGTGGATGTAATGCTCGCATAGCAGATATAGATAATGGACTTCGTCTTTTTAAAGTTCGAGTTTGGTCACCTTTTTCAATTTTTTTCCCGGCCCTCATCCAACCTCCAAACAGTTGGTCGGCATATGACGGGTCGCAAGTGCCATAAACTTCTCCTTCCTTTAACTCTTTTTGTTTTGTTACATCAAAAAGAAAAGTGGTAGGACTTGGTATTTCATTTAATGCATCACTCAGCGAATCGATAATAGACCTTTTAACTTGCTGTCCACTTGAAAATGGAATGTAGCGGTCAAACTGAACATCATAATATGTTTTTTGCCCATCTGCAACGCAGAAAACCGTATGCTCTGCTCTTTTTAATGTTCTTACGTAAATCGTACTCATAATATTTCATTTTTATTATTAATTGTTTTTTTCTAAATAGGCATAGTCGAACTTTAAAAGTGTGTTGAAGTATCCAAATTCCTCATTAGTCATCAAGTGTACTTCATTTCTCAAAGCTTTTAATTGTATTAAGTCATCTCCTTTCATTCCATCAACCATTTCAGTCAATGCATCTAAAAACACCTTTTTTGTTGTTTTTGCACCAAAGAGCCTTTGCTCAATCAAGTTTTTCCGTTCAGTACCGGTTGCTCCTTTTCTAAATCGCAGAATTAGCTCTGCTAAATTACTGGTATAATCCGTAATTTCTTCTTTGTTTTTTGACATCATAGCTATTAACCAAGTTTTATATGATTGATAATTTGTTATATCTTTTTCTGTTTTAAATGTAATGTTTTTAGCGTCATTCATATACTTTTTTAGCCCTTCGGGACGCAAGGCGTGTAATCCAATACTTCCTAATTCACATGCACGTTTTATATGCATACCGAAAAGAGATTGGAACTCTTTGTTGTTAAATCGTTCAGGATTACCATATAGCTGTCGCCAAATGTCTTTTAGTCTGCTTCCTGATTTGAGATAAAGCGGAATAAATCCTACTGTTTTATTTGTTTGTCCAAAGCTATAAATATAAGCTGTAACATTCTTATCCGGATATAAATTAGATAAACTAAAAAAGAGATTTGACCAATTAACGGTATTTATTTCAATCATTTGGTCGCTTACTGCAACTATATTTTCTGAATGCAGACGGCTGAAATCAAAATTACTTACAAAATCATTACCGAGCTTATATGTCAGCCATTGACCATTCCAAGAGTTAATCTGATTACCTCTCATCTTAACCAAAGTTGGGTCGTTTAAGTATCTGCGGTAGTGTTGCCAGCCTTCAAAAATTTCTAAAAGAATATTTTCATCATCAATTAAAAGATTATATCCGCCAGCAACGCCAATACCAAGTCCCGAACCAATCCACGAATAATAAATATCTTCCTCATCAGTAGATATCGGGATATCAGAAACCAAACCTGATGTGCTGGCGAAGTCTCCGCTTTCTGAGGCAGGATAACCAATTGCAAAGCTGGCATCTGCATCTTCTTCGGCAACTTTTTTGTGTAAATTCACTAATTTCTCTAATCGCTCATTATCATTTAACAATTCTGGTTTCTGTCCTTTTTTCATTTGTACAAAAGGCGAGTTTGTAATCCATTGCATGTACTTTGGATGATTGAAAAACAACTCAAAATACACTTCGCCAAAAAATTCCTTGGCTGTGTAATTTTTATTGAATTTATCATTGTATGCTTTCAGAAATGTTTTTCCAATAATTGTTGTAATCATATTATAACTCCTGTTGATAAATTGATTTTTTCTGCTAATAATCCCATTTCAGTAGTATATGCATTATCCGGTATAATAAATGGACGATTTCCTTTTTCTGATTGACGCATTTTTGAAACAGCATAATAGTAAGTGGGAATTTCCAAATTTAACCTTCGTTCAAAATCACCATTCTCATACTCATATAAATCACTTTCGGTAATACACGAAACGCTGTCTATTTCCAACAAATCGAATAAAATAGCTTTTCCGTTATGTGATAGATAATCTATGCTTATGTCTCCATTATTCTTAAAAACAGAGTGTTCTTCTATACTCATAAAATCAATTTGAGTAAAAACTCCGTCTATTTTATTTTGTAAATCTCTTTCATGCAGAATTTCCCCATCGTTTAATGCATCATAAGACTTTGTTAGAATTTCCAAATCATACGGGCGTGCATTTTTCTCATCTTCAGGTGGTGAAATTACGTATATGTGCTTGTACTTGCCAATTGTTTCTGGATTACGCACTCTGTTAACACGTCCAAATCTCTGAATTAAAGCATCTAACGGAGCACACTCTGTAATCATCATATCAAAGCTAATATCTAAACTTACTTCTACAATTTGTGTTGAAACAACGATGCAAGCTTCTGTTGATGTATTAAAAGTATGTAGCGGGTTACCGTTTTCGTCTAAGCCGATTAAGTTTTTCTCTTTTTTATTTCTGTCTTCGCGCTTAAATCGGCTGTGTAAAAGCATTGAAGGTATATGTTTAAACTCATCTTCGTTTTGAATGTAATCAAAAACCTCTTGTGCTGTTTTTACTTTATTGAGGACAATAAGCACTTTTTGATTATTTTTCACAGCCTCTTTTATCAAAGATTTAGCATCTTCAAACGCATTGATTTTGTGAATTATATGTCTGTCAAACTTATTTAATTCATCTGGTGATAGTTTTACTTCCAAAACATCACTGCCTAAAATTTCTTTTATCTTTTGGTAGAGAATAGTGGGCATTGTGGCGGTTCCAATGTGAACATTGCAGTCAATTCGAACCAAAACTTCAACTAACTTCAACACAATTACTTGGGAAACTCCGGTATATGTATGTACTTCATCTAGAATAATGTCGCAACCTTTCAAATCTAAAAGTAGAGCTTCATAGCCCTTCATCCCAAAGGCGAGTGCAGCCAATTGATGTGGTGTCAGAATTTTTATGGAAGCCCCTATTTGTGATTGGAGCACTACTTCTTCATCTTTATTCTTTCCTTTTATAATTTTTGACGTTGAATGTAGCACTCGGATATCCAAATCATTATTGTCTCTTTCTAAGTCTTTTGCAACCCGTTTAAACATCGCGTTGATTGATGCCTGAAATGGTAATGTGTAAAAAACTCGTCCCTTACATCTTCTAAAAAGATAATCGGTTTTTCCCGCACTAGTACAAGCAAAGACTATTGTATGCTTCTTTGTACTACTCGCAGAAATTAGTGATAACGGATATAGTGGATGTGTTCTATTGTAGAAAGATAAGTTTGGTTTTGTAAAAAGATTTTTTGAATTATCCTCTGTCGCGTCAATTAAAGCCGATGCGAAATGGTCTCCTGCCATCATTAATCCTTTCCATTCGGAAAAACCTCTTTCTTTATTTTTCTTTGTGCAGTAATTTACGGCAAAAATTAAATTTTCTCGGGCGTCGTTTTTTGTAATTAACTTATACGGTATGTTTAAATCAATTAATATCTGCCAAGCATCTTTACTCCATTGTTCCCATTTTCCTAAATGAAAATCCTCGTAATCACAAAGTTGTTCCAAGTCAAGAAGTCCAAGCTTGTTAATATCATTTTTTACTGATTTATGATGACTTACAACCATCTCAATCAGCTCATTCCATTGTTCAAGTGGAAATGCTGAAAGAAAAAATAAAGATGCAATCTCGTGCCTGAAAACTTCTTTATGACTTCTACGTTTCTCATGTAATCGTTTTTGGAAAACAGGATGAACTTTTCCGATGTCATGCAAAATAGCCCCATTTTTTGCAATATTTGAATTCATTCCCAAATGAATGGCAACTTTTTCTACGGCAATAGAAACCTGTTTTAGGTGTTCAACAAGCAATGTCCAATCGGGTGCTGATTTTGCATAAATATTCATTTGTCAGTATTCTCTTATAGGTGTACCAATGATTTTTAGCCAACCAAACATTTGTTGTCCGGTATTTCTATTAATTCCAGCTGGAAATGACTTGTCGTTTTTTTCAAAAATCAGTTCAAATCCCGGGAAATATTCTTCATTATCAAAGTCATTTTTGTCTATTTCTAAAATTTCCGATGGAAGTAATATGTCTTCATTTCTGCACAGACAGATATGTTGGTTAGATGCAATTTTAGCGTCATTTTCATTATCAAATGCTAAAAAAAGAATTGGATTCAACAAAACCCCTCGCACGATAATTGAAGTCGGTCGCTCAAAATGAATTTGTTTTCCTTTTTTCTTGCTATTCCAACCACGAGTTTGCATAACTTCCTGCTGTTGAGAAATCTGGTCGTAACTCAATCTGTGACCTTTTATCCTTTTTATCCCACTTTCATTAAGCAACTCCGGAAACAATTTCTTTTCAATCCCTTCTACAATTGATGGCGTTAAAAACTGTTGTGAAAAAGTTTCACTATCACGTACCGCAGTCCAAGGTTTAATAAAACCAAATGGGCCAGAATATTTGACTATAAAAAGTTTGTCGCTCATAGTAATTTTCATTTTAATGCTCCAAAACCAATTCCTGTGCTATTTCCTAAACCCACATCCCAAGCAAAAGCAATTATTTCGGGTGTTCCTTCAATAATTATCGGACAAATATTGACTTTATTTTGAATACCTTTATAAGAAACAATTTTAGTCTTGGGCGAATGATAGGTTTTATCAAAATATATCCTCAGATTATCTGTGTTTAGTCCTGCGAGTTTTGCTTTTGCTTTTAATGTTTCGGTCATGAAGTTATCCACTTCATCGTCTAAATATGTGAAGTGTGTTTCTTTATTCTCGTTATATCTTTTTACCAGAATGGGAC
>CAKTUP010000071.1 GCA_934621705.1 uncultured Petrimonas sp. | reverse complement strand
TTATAAAATCAAAATTTATATTTTAAAAGAAAGAACAAGTTAAAATCATGAAGCAATTAAAAGAAAGTATTTTCAAAGTGCTTTTTCTTGGATTGGTTTTTATCGCCGTTTCCTGCGGTGGCGTAAATTCCGACGCCAAAAAAGCGGCAAAACTTACCAACCGATCCATCGAAAAAACCAACGAGCTAAAACTGGAAGAAGCCGAAAAATTGTATAAAAAATCGCAGGAAATTATCAATAAATACGAATCGCACAAGAAGTCCGAAAAATTCTTCAACCTGTACCGCGAGCATCGCGACAAAGGAAAAACCAACCTGCAAGAACAGAAAAGCAGCTAAGATTGTTATTACTTTAATTAACAAAAAGTAGGCAGCAAAACTAATTATTATTTGTAATTTTGCGCTTTAACTAACTTAACGGAAAATTAAAAGTAAGCATAATGCATAAATCACTTGGAGTGAGAAAAATACTGTCATTATTTCTCTTTGTAGCAATCTTCATTTCAACGGCTTCCGCACAAACAACCACGCACGAAACCGTTACCCAGAACGGACAAACTTACTACAAATACACGGTAAAACAGGGCGAAGGCTTGTATGCCATATCCCGCGCCTTCAATGTTTCGGTAAACGATATCCTTAAAAGTAATCCCGGAGCCGCTTCCGGATTGAAAAACGGACAGGAGTTACTGATACCCGCAGCGCAGGGCGCGGCTGCCGCCGTTCAACCGGCTTCCGTGCAAAACGTTCAGCAGCAGCCGAAAAACCAAAACCACACGTTCAGGCACACCATCGCGCGCGGCGAAACGTTGTACGGAATTTCGCAGATGTACAACACAACGGTCGATGAAATTGTCCGGTACAATTCCGGGTTGACCGAAAATATTTCCGAAGGACAGGTAATCGTTGTTCCGCAGCAGAGAACCCTTTCTTCCAGCCGCGAAAACTACCGCTACCACACCATTCTTCCGAAGGAAACGTTGTATTCAGTATCAAGAACTTACTCCTTGAAACCCGAAGATTTGATAACGGCCAATCCCGGTTTATCGGCTGAATCGTTTCAAATCGGAAAAACCATCCGGGTTCCTTTCTTTCAGTCGCAAGCCGATTTTGTGCCGTACGAGGAGCAAACGCAAAACATAACCCATCGGGTGAAACGCGGCGAAACCCTGTATTCCATTTCACAGGCTTACGACGTTACGGTGGAAGCGCTTCAAAAATCGAATCCGATGCTGTCATCCGGCTTGAAAACCAATATGGAGTTGATTGTTCCGGTAAAAGTAACTCAATTGGAAGACAACGTTCGCGCCCGGGAAATCGATGCCGACAGGCTGCTCTCTCAAACCGGCCAATCGCAACGGACAGATGTAATCAGGGTAGGGCTTTTGCTGCCTTTTTTAGACAAGACCGACGGGCAACACTTTCGTTTACAGGAATATTACGAAGGATTTTTGTTGGCGGTTGATAAAATGAAATCCAACGGCGCCAACATCGAAGTATATGTTTTCGAGATTGGAAGCCGCGCCAAGCTGGAGAGTTTGCTGGGAACCATGGAGATGGAACAATTGCATTTGCTGATCGGCGGAATGACCGATGAACAAATTAAAATAATGTCGGATTTCTCCCGGAAACACAATATAAAATACATTATTCCGTTTTCATCGCGAAACAACGAAGTGCTCAACAACAATACTATATTTCAGGTAAATACGCCGCAATCTTACTTGTACTCAAAGGCTTCGGGCATATTTACGGAAACATTCGGGAAAGCCAACGTGGTGATTGTGAATGTGCCCGGACGCACGGACAAAACCGAATTTATTTCAATCCTGAAAACCGATTTGAAAAAGAGAAACGCCCGTTTCAGTGAAATTTCGCTTACGGCGAATCTGGCAACCGATATTTTGCCGTTGCTCCAAGGCAGCGGCGAAAACGTGATTGTGCCGTCCACGGGCGATTCCGGTTCGCTTCGCGACATTACCAACGCGCTTACCAAAGCCCATCAGGCACGTCAGGGAATTACCACGCGCTTGTTCGGATATCCGGAGTGGCAGACGTATAACGCCGAAATTAAAAAGTCGCTTCACCGCTTCGGAACATATTTCTACACATCGTTTTATGTGGATGACCGGGATACCGAAACCCGCCAGTTCACCGAAAACTTTAAGCAGTGGTATGGCCGCGATCCGCTGAATACCACGCCAAAATACGGAATGTTCGGATACGATACCGGATTGTTTTTCCTGAATGCCGTTCAGCGCTACGGAATAAATTTCGAGCAGCGTTTGAATATGATTCCTTCCAACGCGATTCAATTTGCTTTTAATTTTGAACGCGTAAACAACTGGGGCGGATTTATCAACACAGGCATGTATCTTGTTCATTACGATGTGAATAACGCTGTGTATAAAATCAATAAAAGCCGATAAATGAAGCGTTTTCTGCCGATATTTCTGTTTTTCCTTATTTCCGTACAACTTTTCGCTCAGAAAAAGGAGTTTGAAAAAGAATTATACGTTGGAGTAGGGGGCGGGGCGCTTATGTCGTCGGTAGATTTCATGCCCAATGTATTGCAGAAACAACACCTGGGTATTCACGGCGGAATATCGGCCAAGTATATTACCGAAAAACACCTGGGACTGCTTCTCGAATTGAATTACGCCCAACGCGGATGGACGGAAGATTTCCCTGCCGAAAGCGGATTTTCGTACACCAAAACGCTGAATTACCTGGAAATTCCTTTTATGACCCACGTTTATTTCGGAAAAAAAGTCCGGTTTGTTATTAACGCCGGGCCGCAGCTAGGTTTTTTGTTGGGGAGTTCCCAGAATATGAACGACGCATTGGCAGCCGATATTGCCGCTAAAAAACAACAAAATCCGGATGCTCCGATAGGTATGCAATACAGCTTGGAACCCCGTAAGTTCGACTACGGCCTTATCGGCGGAATCGGAATGGAATTGAAAACCGGAGTTGGAAATATTGAACTCGAAGGTCGGTATTATTTCGGGTTGGGCGATGTTTTCGAAAGCCGCAAATCGAAAGAAGATTTTTATTTCAACCGCTCTGCCCACCGCATTATTGAAGCGAAGTTAACGTATTACTACAGAATATGGTGAGTGAGAAAGTAATAATGGCTGTAATACTTCCTAAATATTTCTCAATCTCACCTGTTTTCCCGCCCGAATGGGCGGTATTTTCTTAACCGTAGGCGATTTATTCGCCTGCGGTAAAACAATCCCTTGAAATCTCCGCCCGAAGTGGCGGTACAATGAATAGGATGTGCCGCGCTCCGCGCGGGCTTTAGTGTGGTTTTGTCTTACTCCACGCGGTAAACGCATGGAGTTAATAATATGGCGCACGCTGTGCGCTAAAAGCCTTCAAAATTTATACATTTGTTGTTTAAATTTTCAAATAACATACAAAACAAATGAGAATTATTAATATCGGCAGCCGGGTTGTTAATAATTACATTATCGAAACACATATAGGCTATGTTGTTATAGACACCGGATATGCAGGTGGTTACAATAATTTTTTGAAAAGACTAACGCGAAGCGGAATTGATAAAACCGATATTAAATTCGTATTCATCACGCACGTTCACGATGACCATGTCGGGTTTTTAAATGAACTGTTGCGCGACACGGATGCGACTCTTATCCTGCATCGGGAATCACCGGAAAGATTGCTGAAAGGGCGCAATGAACTCATTGGCGGATGCCCGAATCTGTTGGCGAAACTATTTGTTAAGAGCATGAGTATCGTTGGAAAAGGAAAGCACGAATTTCCGGTTGCAGAAGTAAATAATTACGATAAATTGGTCCTTTGGACTGGCAATAATCAGTTTTTCAGGGAATTGGGAGTAGAGTTGGATATAATTTCTCTTCCGGGGCATACGAGTGATTCTATCGGTTTATTGACCGGCGACGGCGACCTTTTGTGTGGAGATGCCTGTATGAATAATTTCCCAAGCATCAAAAGAAATATCATCTGGATTGAAAATTTAGATGATTACCGGAAATCGTGGAATACTATGATTCAATCTTCCGCGCATACCATTTACCCTTCTCACGGATCACCTTTTCCGAAAAAGGATTTGATCAGGTACAGCAGTTATTTGGAGAAAATAAGAATTCAGTGAAAAAATTATTTTGGAATACTTACTAAAACCTTAAAGTTGTTTTCCGGAGGAAACGGGTAATTTTATCGTACTGATCTGAGACAAAATTTGCGGATTCCGCCCGAATGGGCGACATCTTTATAACCGTAGGCGATTTATTCGCCTACGGTAAGATAACATCACGAAACTCCGCCCGTAGTGGCGGCACTAAACCTAAAATTAGTGCCGTCACTACGGACGGAAATATAAGTCGGCGATTGTACCGTAAGCTGCGTTCGTTCCCTGTCTGCCGACAGGCAGGCTCACTTGCATACGGTTATGAAAATTCTGCCTTTCAGGCAAGTTTGATTAATTATTTTAAATGGTTATCCGCAATGCTTCCTAAAAACGAACATCAATTACCACGAGTTTTAACTCGTGGGGTAAACGATAAACAACATTGGCTTTAGCCAAAGATTATTTAAATTTCGGCTAAAGCCCAAACGGCTCTTATCTTCACATCCAGTTTGCGGATATTCATTTTATTTCAAATTACACTTCCCCGGTAAACCCCGTCTTTCACCCATAAATAATATCAATATTGCTGTCCATCTACAAAAATTTGTACTACTTTTGAACATTATTATATGAATATATGTTCATATATTGATTTAAAGAAAAACAATGGAATTTACAATGCTCGAAATAAAGGAACAAAAGATCGATAAAGCGCAGTTTGAAGAGGCAGCATATATGTTGAAAGCCCTGGCAAACGAGATCAGATTGAGCGTAATTACCTTATTAGCAAACGAAAAAGAAAAATCGGTTTCAGAGATGGTGGAAATTATTGATTGTGAGCAATCGTTGCTTTCGTATCACCTGACCGATATGCACGCGAAAGGGATTTTGCGCCGTCGCAAAAGCGGAAAGAACTGTTATTATTCCATCAAGAACGGTAAGGTTATCCAAATGTTGAGTTGTATTGTAGATTGTAATTGACAAGAAATATATATGAAAGAATTTTTCACAAAACACTGGCTGAAATTTGCAGGAGTTCTTGCCGGAGCAATCGGGGGTTATTTGTATTATCACTTTATCGGTTGCGGAACAGGCGCTTGCCCCATCACTTCCAATCCCTGGCGGGTAACCGCTTACGGCTCTGTAATGGGCTTGCTTATTTTCGACATCTTTAAAACTGATAATAAAGAAGTGAAGAAGTAAATATCAAGATTATCAATAAAATAAAAACAGATGAATACAAAACTTATTATCGCCGCGCTTGCCCTGTCATTAACGGTCGTGTCATGCAACAGCAACGGCAGCAAATCACAACCATCGGCTCAGGCGGATGTAACTAAACAGGAAACTAATTCAAAACAAACAAATATGGCTAAGACAATTCATTTAACAAAAGCAGACTTTTTAACGAAAGTGGTAAACTACGAGAAAAATCCCGAAAAATGGGAATACCTGGGCGATAAACCCGCCATCATCGATTTTTATGCCGACTGGTGCGGCCCGTGCAAAATGATCGCGCCCATTCTGGAAGAACTGGCCGCCGAATACGAAGACCAGATTTACATCTACAAAATAGACACGGAAGCCGAGCAGGAACTGGCTGCCGCTTTCGGAATCCGGAGCATTCCCACGCTGCTTTTCGTGCCCATGGGCGAAGCTCCGCAGATGGCGCAGGGCGCATTGCCCAAAGATGCCTTTAAGCAGGCTATTAACGAAGTTTTACTCAAAAATTAATAGTGAATTATGGACAATATGTTTTTCGAAAGTAAAAGTAAGTATGGCTTCGACGAAACCGTTGAAAAACTCAACGGCATTATTGCAGAAGCCGGATGGCGGGTAACGCACACGCACGATTTGAAAGAAACGATGACAAAAAACGGTTTCGAAGTTCTTCCCGTGAAAGTAATTGAGCTTTGCAACCCGAAATACGCCTATCGTTTGCTTTCGGCGGACGAGCTGAGAATTTACGCCAACATGATGCCTTGCCGCCTTTCGGTACACGAAAAAGCCGACGGCAAAACCTACGTTTCACGCATGAATTCCGCTTTGTTTGCTTCGCAAATTGGCGGAGTGGTGGAAGAAGTGATGAGCGGCGCGTACCACGATGCCGAAGGCTTTGTGGCACAAATAGCAGAATAGAACCGGAAATTTATTTTTGTTTTAATAACTTGTTATGAATGAAGAACGGACGCACTCGTGAGAGTGTGTCCGTTCTGTTTTTGTTATCGGCGGTTTACACATTCAACCACCGCGTGATGGCCGTGAAAATATTTTCCTTTTCTTTGGGCGGTTTCACTTCCAACTGTTTAGGCGCAAAAACTTTCAATCCTTTTTGATAAATCGTTACGTTAATTTCCTTGCCCGCTTCAACCGGTTCGCCGTCCACGTGTAGCATTCCCGGTTTGCTTCTTTTTATGGTGAGATTGCTTGTGAGCAACGAGATCATTTTGCTGTTCTTGTCGATATTTTTGGTGAGCAGTTGCAGCGTGGTTTGCGGAATTTCGTTGGCATTGAGCGGTTTCAGTATCGATACGTTCATTTTACCGTCTTCCATATCGGCGCCCGGCGCAATGTACACTTCGTTTCCGTATTGCGAAGCATTGGCGCAGGTTACCAGGAACGCGCGTTCGTTGAGCGTGCCTTCGTCGTGCGTAATCTCGTATTCTTCCGATCGGAAATCGATAACGCCTTCCACGATATTGCGCACATATCCCAGCGGGCCGCGCTTTTTGTCTTCAGCAAACTTGTCGCTGATAAACGCATCGAACCCAACACCGCAGGTGCAAAAAAAGATATGTTCGTTGGCTGATCCGTAATCGATGGTGCGGATATTGCCGTCGAGTATGGTTTTTATGGCCTTTTCCGAATCCATGGAGAGATGCAGGTCGCGTGCCAACCCGTTTCCCGACCCAAACGGGATAATCCCCAGCACTGTATCGGTATTTACCAGCGCTTTTGCCACTTCGTTCACCGTTCCGTCTCCGCCGACGGTAAGAACGTACGCGAATTTATTTTTAACTGCTTCTTTGGCAATTTCGGTGGCATGTCCGGGATAGCCGGTAATCCGGATGATGATATCGAATTGGGTTTGATCGAATGCAGCCGCCACTTCTTCGGGGATATTTTTCTTCGATTCCGTTCCCGATACGGGATTGATGATGACGCAAACTTTGGTTTTCTCCATATCTCGTAGTTTTACACAAAAATAGGACAAAAAACTGTTTATCCTCCATTTTGCCAATCAATTATTTGCCCTTTCGGGCTTTGTTGAGTAATTTTGTGGCTTAGAAAAAATAGCAAATGAGTTTTGAGTTCTGAGTTTTGAGTATTTTGGAGAACGTTCGTTTATGGGTGTCATAAAAAAACAGACTTTTCGGAGAAGACTCAATTATTGAATTAGACAAGACGCATTATGGAAACAAAAAATGAATTTGTAGCAAACACAGCCGTACATCCCGGGAATATATTGAAACTGGAACTGGAAGAGCGCGAAATAAAGCAAAAAGATTTTGCAGAAAGATTGGGCATTCCCGCTTCAAATCTGAATGAATATATCAAAGGGAAAAGAGGCTTTTCAGCTGAATTCTCGTTGAAACTGGAAGATTTGTTGGGCATTCCGGCAAGCAATTGGATGAATCTCCAGAAAAATTATGAACTTATTATTGCCCGAAAACGCCGTTTGAGTATCTTAGACAGAGCGAGTATCCTTTGATCGTACATCGCTCGTAAAAAAATAATATGACAACCCCCGACAGTTTAATTTTCGATATGGACGGAACCCTTTGGGACAATGTAAATTCTTACGTAATTGTCTGGAACAAAGGGCTGGAAATTTTAGGATATGATTCACGAGTTACCCGCGAAGATTTGCTGGGTTTAATGGGAAAAGAAGCGCGCGTGATGCTCGATTCTATCGCTCCCGAAGCATCGGAAAAGGAGCAGGATGAGTTATTCAACGAGGTTATTCGCCAATATCAGTTGCTGGTTCCAGATATGAAGCCGAAAATATACGACGGCGTTCTCGAAGGATTGGAAAAACTCTCGGAGAAATATCCGCTTTTTCTGCTCAGCAATTGCGAAGAGGGCGGCCTGGTGAATTTTATGAAACATACCCACACCGTGCACCTGTTTACCGATTATATGGAGCACGGGCAAAACCTGAAACCCAAATCGTTCAACCTGAGATTGCTGAAAGAGCGAAACCAATTAACCCATCCGGTTTACATGGGCGATACCGACGGCGACAGCAAAGCCTGTATTGATGCCGGCGTTCCGTTTGTGTTTATGACCTACGGTTTCGGAAAAACCGATAATTACGAACTGAAATTCGATTCGTTTTCACAACTTACCGATTATTTTTTGAAGTTGTAATTGTCTTTCATCCTTGTTCTTTACTCTTTTGTCTTAAAAAAATATGCAAAGCAGTTTCATCCTTATCGTCATAGCCGCCTATTTCCTGCTGCTGATGTTCATTTCGTACCTCACCAGCCGGAAAGGCACGGACAACGACGCGTTTTTCCGCGCCAACAAATCATCGAAGTGGTACATTGTGGCGTTTGCCATGATAGGAACGTCCATTTCGGGTGTAACGTTCGTTTCCGTTCCGGGAATGGTGCGAAACCTCGATATGACCTATATGCAAATGGTTCTTGGCTTCTTTTTCGGCTACCTTGTCATTGCCTACGTACTGCTTCCGCTCTACTACAAACTGAATCTGACAACCATTTACGGCTATCTCGACCAGCGATACGGAAAACGCTCGTACAAAACCGGAGCGTGGTTTTTCTTGCTTTCAAAAATTGTGGGAGCCGCCGCACGACTCTACCTGGTGGCATTTATTTTGCAGTCGCTCGTTTTCGACGCGTGGGGTGTTCCGTTTGTGGTAACGGTTATCGGCATAATTCTCATCATCTGGCTGTACAGCCATAAAAGCGGCATCAAAACCATCATTTGGACAGATTGGGTGCAGACATTGCTTTTCCTCACCGCGCTGGTGCTGATTATCTGGCAGGTAATGACGCGGCTCGATTTCAGTATGGGAGACACTTTCCGGGCGATTGTCGACAGTCCGCACTCGCGCATTTTCGTGTTCGACGACTGGGCGAGCACGCAAAACTTCTTCAAGCAGTTTTTCAGCGGGATGTTTATCACGATTGTGATGACGGGACTCGACCAGGATCAGATGCAGAAGAACCTGACGATAAAAAGCCTGAAAGACGCCCAAAAAAACGTGGTTTCTTACGGGCTGGCTTTCGCGCCCATCAACCTGTTGTTTCTGAGTCTGGGCGTGCTGTTGCTGATCTTTGCGCAGCAAAACGGTATTGCCTTGCCCGAAGTTTCCGACAATATTTTACCGATTATTGCCAGCAACCATTTGGGACAGATTGTGCTGGGAATTTTTATCGTGGGAATTGTGGCGGCGGCCTTTTCGAGCGCCGATTCGGCATTGACGGCGCTTACCACCTCGTTTTGCGTGGATATTCTGGATATGAAAAAGACCGATAATCCCGCCATCGAACGCAAAAATGTGGCTACGCGCCGACGCGTTCACCTGGTTATCAGCGCCATATTCGTTCTTATCATTCTGCTTATCGAAGCCATCGGTTCCGACAGCATTATCACCGCCATTTACAAACTTGCATCGTACACTTATGGCCCGTTGCTCGGCTTGTATTTCTGTGGATTGTACACGAAACTGAAACCTATCGACCGCTGGGTGCCTTACGTAGCCATCGCCGCACCCATCATCTGTTTCGTTGTCGAAATTACGATGAAACAACTGCTCGGCTATCAGGTGGGATACGAACTGCTGCTTATCAACGCCGCCCTCACCGGAATCGGACTGTGGATATTATCTTTAAATCGTAAATCGTAAATTGTAAATCGTCAATTGTAACATGCTTATCAAATCTGCCGAATTTATCATCAGCAACACCGACCACCGGAAATGCCCGCAGGACGGGAAGCCGGAGTACGCGTTTATCGGACGTTCCAACGTGGGGAAGTCGTCGCTTATCAATATGCTGACAAACCGCAAAGGATTGGCTATGACGTCGTCCACACCGGGAAAAACGATGCTTATCAACCATTTTTTGATTAACGATGAGTGGTATCTGGTGGATTTACCCGGATACGGTTACGCCCGTCGCGGAAAGGAAAACCGCGAACGGTTGCAAAAAATAATCGAAGATTACGTGCTGGAGCGCGAACAACTGACCTCACTTTTCGTGCTGGTGGACAGCCGCCACGAACCGCAGAAAATAGACCTCGAATTTATGGAATGGCTGGGCGAGAACGGCGTTCCGTTCAGCATCGTTTTCACCAAAGGCGACAAACAAGGCCCGGTGAAATTGCAGCAAAACGTGGAAGCATACAAGCAAAAACTGCTGGAAACGTGGGAAGAGCTTCCGCCCGTTTTCGTTACTTCGTCTGAAAAAAGATCGGGTAGGGAAGAGTTG
>CAKTUP010000070.1 GCA_934621705.1 uncultured Petrimonas sp. | reverse complement strand
ATGCTCTCATTCAAAAACCGCTTATCCCCATTACAGAACCCAAGCTGGTTTCCCGCTTCTGGCTTATCGGGATGATATTGGCGGTGGTGGCGGTGGCGACGTTGAAGATGCGGTAAAAATAATTCATAATTAAGAATGCATAATGCATAATTAAATATAGAAAGGAACTGATTATGAAAACGGATAACATCATTGCTGAAAAAACGAAAAAGTTTGCGATCAGAATTATACGGTTATATCAACATTTGCAAAAGAAAAACAAAGGGGCTATTGAAGTCTTGTTCCGCCAGTTGTTGCGATGCGGTACAAGCATTGGGGCAAATGTACACGAAGCCGTGAGAGCGCAAAGCAAGAAAGATTTCGAATCGAAAATGAATATCGCGTTGAAGGAGGCAAGCGAAACCGATTTTTGGCTCGAAATATTTACGGAAACCGATTACCTGACAAAAGATGAATATGAGAGTATTGACGGCGATTGCATCGAAATCATAAAGATTTTGACCGCCATCTTAAATACCTCAAAGAAAAGCTAAACAACGAACAAACTAATTACACATTATGAATTATAAATTAATTATGCATTCTACATTATGCATTATGAATTAATAATCCTCGGCGGCGGCGAATCCGGCATCGGTTCCGCCATTCTTGCCAAAGCAAAAGGGATAGGTGTTTTTCTTTCCGATAGCGGAACGCTGAAAGACGAGCACCGGCAAACGCTTATTGATTACGGAATAGATTTTGAAGAAGGCGGGCATACAGAGGAGAAAATCCTTTCGGCAACGGAGGTGGTGAAAAGTCCGGGAATTCCTGATACCGCACCGTTGATGCAAAAAATTATTGCCAAAGGCATCCGCGTGATATCCGAAATTGAGTTTGCCGGACGATATACTAACGCCAAAATGATTTGTATTACCGGAAGCAACGGTAAAACAACTACGGCAAGCCTTATTTATCACATCCTGAAATCGGCGGGGTTGAACGTGGGATTGGGCGGAAACATCGGAAAAAGTTTTGCGCGACAAGTGGCGGAAGAAAGTTTCGATTATTACGTGTTGGAACTAAGCAGTTTTCAGTTGGAAGGCGTGTTCGATTTCAAGGCGGATATCGCTGTGTTGCTGAACATAACACCCGACCATCTCGACCGATACGGCCACCAGATGCAAAAATACGTGGATGCCAAAATGCGTATCATCCGCAACCAGCAAATGGGCGATTCTTTTATTTATTGGATGGACGATCCGGTGGTTACGAAGGAAATAGAAAAATTGAAACCCGCATCCGACCGGTATTCATTTACCGAAAAAAATAACAATCGGGCTGCGGCTTATTCGGAGGACAATAAAATGTATATACAAACCAAAGACAGTGTTTTCGATATGGAGCTGGAATTGCTTGCCTTGCAGGGGATGCACAACTTGTATAACTCCATGGCATCGGGGATTGTGGCAAAACTGCTCGACATTTCCGACGATAATTTGCGCCTGGCACTATCGGATTTCAAAGGTGTTCCGCACCGACTGGAGAAAGTAGCATCGGTGCGGGGCGTGCAATATATCAACGACAGCAAGGCCACCAACGTGAACTCGTGCTGGTATGCCTTGCAAAGCATGCGAACGAAAGTGGTGCTGATCCTCGGTGGAACCGACAAGGGAAACGATTATACCGAAATTGAGGAGTTAGTATTGCAGAAAGCCCGCGCGTTGATATTCCTGGGAAAAGACAACAGCAAGTTGCACAAATTCTTTGATGGAAAAGTGCCCGATATTGTGGATGTAAATTCAATGAAAGATGCTGTGGACGCCGCTTACCGATTGGCAGAAAAAGGAGATACGGTATTGCTGTCGCCCTGTTGCGCCAGTTTCGATTTGTTTAAGAATTACGAAGATAGGGGAGAGCAGTTTAAGGAGTGGGTGAGGAGGTTGTGATACCCCTAAATCCCCTGAAGGGGACTTGGAGAACCGCAAATGATTGAAATGTTTGTCAAAATAAGAAAAATGAATATAGCAGCAAATAATGATAATTCACAGCCCTTAAACTCCCCTTCAGGGGGCGGGGGTAATAATTCGTACCCCGCACCTCGTATCCCGCACCAAAAAAATTAAAACAATGATAAAACAAACATTCAACAACATAAAGAAAACCATAAGCACGGCATCTTCCGATGCATACGACGATGCCTCGCACCTCGCATCCCGCACCTCGCACCTCGCCTCCATCTTCAAAGGCGACAGGGTTGTCTGGCTCATTTTCCTCATTTTGTGCGTTGTTTCGCTCGTCGAGATTTTCAGCGCAACCAGCACTATTGTTTATCGACAACAAAATCAATGGGGGCCGATACTGCGGCACGCCATGTTCCTGATTGGCGGAGTGGGCGTGATTTTGCTCATCCACAACATCCCTTACCGATATTTCTCGTCGCTTATTTTTGTGCTTATTGCTTCCATCATCCTGCTGCTGCTCACGCCCGTTATCGGAACCACGGTGAACGGCGCCGAGCGATGGATTTCCATTTTCGGTTTCACCATTCAGCCGTCGGAAATAGCCAAAATATCGCTGATGGGAACCGTGGCGTTTCTGCTCAGCAAGCAAAACGGAATGAACGACAGTGTGCTCTTTAAATGGATGATCGGGCTTATGGTAGCCGTTTGCGGCATCATTGCCATGGATAACCTTTCTACGGCCGTGCTGCTTTTCGGCGTATGTTTTCTGTTGATGTTTATCGGAAACGTGAAAATTACGCGTTTGCTTAAAGTGGCCGGAGCAGGAATAGCTGTGGTAGTGCTTTTTGTTCTTTTGCTGAAGGTTATTCCATCCGATTGGACAAACTCCGGCGCTCTCAACCGTGTGGGAACGTGGCAAAACCGCATCAACAGTTTCGGGGCGCACAAAGAACTCGACGAAGAAACCTACTTTACCATCACCGACGAAAATTATCAGGTGGCGCACGCCAAAATAGCCATCGCCAACGGCGGCGCGGTGGGCGTGTTTCCCGGCAACAGCAAAGCGCGCGATTTTCTGCCGCAGGCGTATTCCGATTTTATCTACGCCATCATCATCGAAGAGATGGGTTTGGTTGTCGGAGGCATCGGGGTGCTGCTGCTCTATGTTTTCCTACTGATTCGCGCGGGAATTATTGCCAAAAAAACCGAAAAACTCTTTCCCAAATACCTTGTGCTTGGTTCTGCGCTGATGTTGTGCATACAGGCTTTTGTGAATATGGCCGTAGCTGTGAACCTGATTCCCGTAACGGGGCAGCCGTTGCCGCTCGTCAGCCGCGGGGGGACATCCACACTCATTACATGCGCCTATTTCGGGTTGATTCTCAGCGCCGACCGGTTCGGCATCGGGAAACCCCGTAAAGACGTGGCGCATCCCGTCTCCGAATCCGATGAAGAAAAACCCAAGAAACCAACGGTTGAAACCATCGATAAACTGGAAGAAAAAATTGAGTTTGAGGTGATTCAGGTGTGAGCACAATCCCCGTCCAGCCGCTCCGAGCGGCTTGACGGATAAAATTAAAAGCAGTGTCTTACACTATTTCAATAAAAATACCGGTAAAATGAATTGTATGAAGCGAATTTCCTTACTTTTCACTTGTATTCTGATTGTTGCGTCAATAAGCATATCGATGGCGCAGCAAGACAGTTTGACGGCGAATCGGAAAGACAGTTTGGCGGCTAAGATAGACTCTGCCAATATGCAAATCTTTCAGGATTATCAGAAGCGTTTAATGGAAATAGATTCCGTTCGTCGAACAGACTCCATCCATCGTGCCGAGCTTGAAAAACAGCTTGCATCGCTAAAAACTACCGATAACCTGAAAAAAGAGGAGATTCTGCGCCAGCTCGAAGCGCTTCACACAAGAGACGAGGAGCGCATGGCAAAGAAAAAAGCGCAGGTTGATTCGTTGCGCAGCACAGCCGTTGGGTTTCCGGTTATCGGCGTTCTCAACGATACCATTTTTTCGCTCTACACGCGCATTGGTTCTTACACGGCGCGTGAGCGGGCAAACAATATTTCGGAACGCGTAAGGATTTTGTACAACGACGATTTTATGAATCCCGACTCGCTGTACCTTGCTCCTGCAGATGCCTTTATGGATATTATGTATCAGGAACGGATACTGATGAGCGTTACCGAAAACGATGCCTTGTGGAACAACACAACGGTTGAGGATTTATCGGAAACGTATAAAACAGCCATTGCTCAGTCCATTAAAAACGCGCGCATAGAAAACAGTTTGCCGCGGCTTTTAACGCGTATAGGGCTGATGCTGCTTGCCATTATCGTTGTGGTGGCGATGATTTATGGCGTTAACCGGTTGTTTCGGTTTGTTGTTCGGTTTGTCGATAAAAATAAAAGCAAATGGCTTAAAAATTTAAAATACCGAGATTACACGTTTTATCGGAAGAACAGGAAGTTAAACTTATCGCAAAATTGTTTAACATTGTGCGGTGGCTCACCATTCTGCTGCTTCTTTTTCTGGTGATTCCCGTAATTTTCAGTATTTTTCCGTTTACGAGAGGGTGGGCCGATGTGTTGTTTGGCATGTTGTGGGCGCCCGTGAGGAAAATGCTGCTATCTATTTGGCAATACTTGCCCAACGTGTTTACCATTCTGGTAATCGTTATCGTGATGAAATACATCATCCGGTTTGTGCGCTATATTTTCAGAGAGATAGAATCGGGAAAACTTAAAATAAAAGGATTTCACGCCGATTGGGCATTGCCCACGTTTAGCATCATTCGGTTTTTGCTGCTCGCTTTTTCGTTTATATTGATTTTCCCGAATCTGCCGGGAGCCGACTCGCCTATTTTTAAAGGTGTTTCCGTGTTTTTGGGACTTCTGTTTTCGCTTGGCTCGTCGTCGGCGATTGCCAATATGGTGGCCGGATTGGTGATAACTTACATGCGCCCGTTTAAGATTGGCGACCGCATAAAAATAGGCGATATTTCGGGCGACGTAATCGAAAAAACATTGCTTGTAACTCGCCTTAAAACGGTTACAAACGAAGAAATAACCATTCCCAACTCGTCTATTCTCACGGGGAATACCGTCAACTACAGTTCATTTTCTAAAAAATACGGCTTAATTGTGCATACGGTGGTAACGTTTGGATACGAAATTCCGTGGAAAACGGTAAACGAAGTGCTCATTGAAGCGGCTTTGCGATGCGATTTGATTTTGCGAACGCCCGCACCCTTTGTGTTTCAAATGCGGTTAGACGATTTTTACGTGTCGTACCAAATAAACGCTTATATACACGATGCCCAAAAACAGGCCACGGTTTATTCGCAACTGCACGCCAATATCTTAGACGTATGCCACGAACGCGGAATAGAACTGATGTCGCCACATTTTCAGGCTCACCGCGATGGCGGAAAAGCGGCCATTCCCGCCGATTACCTGCCCAACGATTACCAAGCGCCGGGGATATGGGTGGAGGTGAGAAATAATGCATAATTAATAATGCATAATGCATAGTTGGGGCAGGTGGAGATGTTAACGGCGCCTTACCGTTTTTAAATCTGTGTAATAGTTTTACGGAATTTTCACCGCATAGCGCAAGTTTAACGAAGCGGAACTTGTGCTGAAAACATATTCGGTTTATAACTGAATGAATACGGTTCGGCACAAGTTGCAAACTGTTGATAACTGACAAGAACATAATTTGACCTTAATTTAAAAAATGTTTATCTTTGAACAAAGATTGTTCTTAACAAATGAACAAAAAACACTATTTAAACTCAAAGAAACAGATCAATAAGAGCCAATAAACCCTCAACGAAAATGGAAACAGCAATAAAAAACAGAAAAACAGCGCCGCCAATTCAACGGTTGGCCAAACCTAAAAAACTGATAGCATTTGGTTGGTACGGCGGTAAATTTTCGCATTTAGACTGGCTTCTGCCTCAACTTCCCAACTGTTTACATTATTGTGAGCCATTTGCAGGGTCGGGGGCAGTTTTGCTTAACAGAGAAACCTCTCCTGTTGAAACGTATAACGATATTGACGGAGAAGTTGTAAACTTTTTCAAAGTATTGAGAGAAAAGAAAAATGTTTTGATTGAGCAAATCGGGTTAACACCATTTTCAAGAGAGGAATTTGGAATCGCGTGCGAGTTAGACCCAAATTTAACCAGCCTTGAACGAGCCAGACGGTTTTACATTCGTGCCAGACAGGTAAGAACAGGTTTGGCTCAAACCGCATCCATCGGGCGTTGGGCAAACTGCAAAAATACAAGCCGTGCAGGAATGAGTGGTGTGGTAAGCCGTTGGCTTGGAGGTGTGGAACAACTTGATTTTATAGCAGAAAGACTTTTAAGAGTTCAGATTGAAAATCGTCCTGCCATTGACGTTATAAAACTTTATGACGGAAAAGAAACGTTGTTTTATTGTGATCCCCCCTATATTCATACAACAAGGGGCGACACGAAATCTTATGGTTTTGAAATGACCGACTACGACCACATAGAATTAGCCGAAACGCTTAATTCTATTGAAGGACTTGCAGCAGTTTCAAACTATGAATGCGAATTGATGGAAGAACTTTATCCGGCAAGTAAATGGACTAAAATTTATAGTCCCGAAAAAACAATTCACTCAACAAAAGATATTCGTCAGGAAGTTCTTTGGGTAAACTACAATATCGAAGAATTGAAATCTAATAACCAATATTCACTTTTTTCCAATGAATAATTTTACACCAACAAACATTTTAGAGAAGTTATACCGGCAAGCGAGTGAGAACTTAACAAAAAGTATGGTGAAACCAACAACAAGCGAAAAGATTGAAGCCGTTTGCCGATGCAATACAAACAAAGCGCCTATACGCTTTTTAATGTCGTGCTTATTGGCAAAAATTCATAATCCCAGCGTTGATATTCGTAAACCTTATACGGAGATTAGCGGAAGTGACGCGTATTCGGGCAGATATTACGATGAGCGTTTTGTTGAGTTATTGGTACACAAATATAAATTGCCGTGTAACCCTACAACGGCATATTTAACACCCGCATTTAGAAATCTTGACAGACTTTTAACTACCGACCTCGTATTGGTTGGCAGGCCAAGAATCGTTTATGTAAATACGCTCCAGCTTCTTGACTCTGTTTATACCAAAAACGAAGAACCGGAAAATGTTTTACAGGAAATACTTCGCTTCCTTTTGGCGATAAAAGCAGAAGACGAAATGCGTATGAAACAACTAATAGCCGATTTAAAACAGGCCGATGATGTTTTGCCCCTGGCAAGTGAAGAAATTGTGATGTTGCTGACACAGCATTTGAATTGCAAAGGAGCAAGTCGCCTACCTGTTTTAATGGTAGCCTCGGCTTATCAAACCGTGAAAAAACAGATAGGAGAAGAAAACAAACCTTTAGCCGCACATAACGCGGCCGATAAGCAAACCGGTTCGATGGGCGATGTGGAGATTACATTAACCAATGACGACCAAATTGTAACCTGCTATGAAATGAAAGACAAACGAGTAACCAAAACAGATATTGATGTGGCTCTGCAAAAACTTTCGAGAACAAAAAGCGAAATTAACAACTACATTTTCATCACAACCGATTTTATTGAGATTGAAGTAGCCGAATATGCTAAATCGCTCTACGAAAAAACTGGCATCGAATTTGCCGTGTTGGATTGCATCGGATTTATTCGCCATTTCTTGCATTTCTTTCACAGACAACGAAACAATTTTCTGAACATTTATCAATCAATGGTTATTATCGAACCCACAAGTTCTGTTTCGCAACCATTGAAGGAAGCATTTTTGGTATTGCGACGAGCCGCGGAAGCGGACAGAAGATGAAAAAATGCACAAATACACAAATTAGTTTGCCAGTCACGCTTCTACCAGCAACCAAAAGCACATTCCTTCATCACAAAACACCCTCGATAACCAACACGGCAGCATTGTGTCACCACAAAGCACTCATGTTGGTTATTTTCTATACTTTGTGCAAACACAATGCGCCCTTGTTATTCAACATCGCTCCTTTGTGTCGTCACAAAGCGCCGAATATGGTTTACACTACCCTTTTGCGCCGTCGCAACGCCTGCGTGTATATCGACACCGATAAATTTCTTTGCCACAAAACCCAAAATTATGGTTAACATTCTTGTTTATTGTATTTTAAATACATATCTTTGTTTGGTAATCATTAAAAATTTCGCCTTATGAAAATTAAAACAACCGGTTTAGACCGTCTTACCCGTTGGGAGGCCTTTCAGTTGTTTGCCGATGCACTGGCTTTTGCCGAAATTCTGAAAGAAACCATGCCTCAGCTTTTTGTAACTCGTGTAAATGAACTTCGTACTGCTTTCGACGCTTTTGATGAAGCGTTGGTTCGTGAAAGAAATGCTTCGCCCGAAGCCCTTATTGCCGCCGAAGAAGCCCGCGATTATGGCATCAGGAAATTGTATGCTTTGTTGGTGGAATTTTCGGATTATCGTTTCGATGCGGCCAAAGAATCGGCGGCGCAAAGCCTCTTGCAGATTTTTAAACCCTACGGAACCGGGTACGATATTGCCCGCTTGCGTCAGGATACCGAAACTGCCGTGCTTACCAACCTGTTGCAGGATCTGGAAAAGGAACAGGCCGTTGCGCACCTCGCCGCGCTTGGTTTTAGCGATATAGTGGTATCGGTTAAAGAAAACAACACTGTTTTTGCCGAGTCGCAACAATCGCGTCGCGACGAGCAATCACAATTTATTGCCGGATTGGTAAAAAGCACCCGTGCCGATGCCCAACTGGCTTTCAGAGCGTTTATCGATGCCGTAAACGCCCTTGTGATAGTAGAAGGCGAAGAAAAATACGCCAAACTGGTGGCGCAGCTCAATACCCTTATCGACGATTACCTGTCGAAAGCCCGTCAACGGCAGGGCAAAAAAGCATCCGACACCCCTTCCGAACCACTCGAAAACAGCGACGAAACAAAAAATTAACTTATTGCATAATTAAAAGACGGAAACCACAGCGGTTGCCGTCTTTTTTTGTAAATTTGCGGGAAATAAGTTGGGTAGTTTGTAGTTTGTAGTTTGTAGTTTGTAGTTTGTAGTTTGTAGTTTGTAGTTTGTAGTGCGTTATAATCCCGCATTTCGAAACGCGTAATCCGTAACTCGCACCCCGTAATTATGAATAAAAAAGAACAAATTGAGTTAGATTTCTTTATCGACAAATTAACGAACTCTATTGAAAATGTGAATTCGGGGGATAATTTTCCGACCGAAGTTTCGTTAGTAACTGCAACGGAATTAAAGAGAATAACCAAAGTAAATGGTTGGAAATTTAATTGGAAAAGTGAGTTTAAAGCTCCTGAAAGAGATGTTTACAAACTGACAATTTCTAACAATCCAACTATTATTCAAGGGCTTGTGAGTTTAGAAGTTAAATCTGACCATGTTTACATGCATCTGATTGAAAGTGCGCCTTTCAACATTGGAAAAAATAAAACCTATTTGGGAGTTCCGGGAAATTTGATTGCGTTTGCCTGTAGATTATCGTTTCAACGAGGAAATGACGGATTTTTATCTTTCGTCGCGAAAACAAAACTCATCAAGCATTATGAAACTTCATTGGGTGCTTATCATTTTGGCGGACACTTAATGGTTATTGACAACGTTTCGGCGTTAAAATTGATTGACAAATATTTTAAAGATTAATAGTTATGGGAATTATAAAAGAACCTTTGGATATAGATTTTGAAGTGGACAACAGACCACTGACAAAAGAGGAAGAAAAAATGATTAGTGATTTTATTCGTTTGCGAAAGGAACAACAAAATCAAAAATATAAACCAAAACCAAGAAGAGCGAAAACTAAAAAAGAGTGCGTATAAATGCGATGGTATGGAAAAAACTCGCACCCCGCACCCCGCACCCCGCACCTCTCAACTCGTAACTAATATGAAAAAATCCCTGTTTTTCGCCATTGCGCTCTACATCCTTTCGGCATGTGCGCCGGCAGTATATACCGAAGTCGATAAGGTTACCGGTACTCGTTTCGTGAAATGCGAAATGTATTTGACAAATAACGATTTTCGCGAACCCGGTTACTCGCAAAAACTAATCGTAGTGAAAGAAACCAAACGCAACGAGGAACCCGTTTTCAATTGGTACGATGTGCTGACAATGTCCGTTGAGAATTTCGAAGTGGACACAAAAGACATGTACCTGATTGTGGACGACGAGGTGTTCCCGCTCGAAAACAGTTACGAAAAACGATTGGGCGAAAGAAATGTGAACGAAAAAAAGGAAGAAGTGATGCAGGCCGACTCCTCCAAAGTATCGGTGGTTACGGGATACGACGTTGTGCAAAAGAATGTTTATCAAATGACCCATCCGGTTTCTGCCGAAGTTATGGGCCGCATTCTCGATGCCAACGAAGTAATACTTCGCTACACCGTTGGCCCGCGGTTTATCAATTCCGAAATCAATGGCAAAAACCTGGTTAATTTAAAACAACTAATTGCAAAATAGCCCGTTTAAGGTTCTGATAACTATAAACTATGAACTACAAACTACAAACTACAAACTATGTCTCCGCATTCCGCACCCCGCATCATAATTAGCGGCGGCGGCACCGGCGGCCACATATTCCCCGCCATCAGCATCGCCAACG
>CAKTUP010000069.1 GCA_934621705.1 uncultured Petrimonas sp. | reverse complement strand
ATCTCTCGAAAAAAAAGAGAAATTCCGCTTTGAAAACTATTAACTTGAGTTGGGAATTTCAAATGAGATTTTTAAATCGTATTGATAGGTGTCCTTGCTTGAATAGTTTTTCACGCTTATATTGAGCTGATTATTGTTTACGCTCCATTTCCCCGATAATATTTCTACAATATCACCGACAAGAAAATCGGTCCGTAATTTTCCGCCGCTGTCAAAACCCAATTTGTTGTACGGAATGTACCGGTAGGCATCACGTACGGAAAATTGATCTCCCTTTTTCAGTTCCACCTTGGGCATAGTTAAATCAACGTGTACCGTTATCGATTTATCCTGATATGTTGCCGTTCCGTCTGCCTTAAATACACCCGATCCAATGTTTAGAACATATCCGGTTTTCAAAAAATAACGAGTGCCTAAGTGATTAATTTCCAATTCCGGACCAGCAAATGTAAACCTCAATTCTTGTGAAGAAAATTGTTCTTGCACCCAAACGTTGTTGAAATAATACCTGAACTCGGACGGATCAAACTCCTTGTCATCAATTTTTATAGTTCCCTGCCACGGTGAGCCATAGACATCCACAAACGTAAAATTCTCACCGGCAGTAATAACGTACTTGGATTCAGTTAATTCCCAGTTTCCGATAAGGGATGAATCTATTTTTTCACACGAAGTTAAAACAAGCGAAACGAGTAAAAACAGGAACAACAGTTTTTTCATAGGAGGCGTATTTTTAAATCTAATTGAAACGTTCTCATCTTATAGATGAAAACAGGGACAAAAACGTTGCATCAACCTGCGTTAAAAAAACAAAAAATCCGATATCGTCGGCGATACCGGATTTTATTTTTTCGTTTTTAGGCTGCATCAGAAGTAATACTCTACAATAAGATAATAATAGTGTTTGTTGTTTGCTCTTGTTTCTATTTCTATCTTATCTTCGCGAGCCAGCCAGCCGATGGCCGTATATACCTCTGTTTCTGATAAGCCTGATTTTTCCACTAAAAGAGAAATATCCCATTTCTCGTTGTTGTTCAGCAAGTTCCAAATAATACCCGCGTTCGTTCCAATTGTTTTCTTGTCCATCTCATTGCGTGTTAAGGGTGTAACAATTTTTAATCGAGAAAATTAGTGTGTGTTGCTAAATTTTCTTTGCCCGGGGAATACATTTACAAAAAGTAATCCCTTGTAATTAAAACGTTAACACGCTTCAAAAGTTCAATAAAAACAAAGTAAATTTAGGTTATGTAAAGCTTAAAAAATAACTCATCAAAGTTATTTTTTAGAAAACAGATGATTTTATCGAACCGACAAAGGACAATACTTGCGGCTTCCGCCCGAATGGGCGATATTTTCATAACCGTAGGCGATTTATTCGCCTACGGTAAAAATCCCGTCCAAATCTCCGCCCGGAGTGGCGATACTTGTTCCTGCTTTAAGTTGTTCCGCCACTTCGGGCAGAGGAATCTGTGGAGGTATCATACCGTAAGCTACGTTCGTTCCTCACTTGCATACGGTTATGAAAATGTTGCCTTCCAGGCAAGCTTAATGAATTATTTTCTGAATTTTACTATGAGATAAGCATTACCGCCAGGTAGATGTAAACCGCGGGAATGGCGATGAGCAGGCTGTCTATGCGGTCGAGAATGCCGCCGTGTCCGGGAATGAGGTTGCCGGAATCTTTCACTTCGTACGTTCGTTTTATGAGCGATTCAAACAAGTCGCCCAGCGTTCCGAAAAGCGCCGTGACGATACTGAATCCAATCCAGAAAGCCAACGAATAATCGGTAAAGAACTTGGAAAGAATAACGGCTGCCAGAACCGAAAACGCAATTCCGCCGATAAATCCTTCAACGGTTTTTTTGGGCGAGATCCTTTCGATGAATTTGTGTTTGCCAAAAAGCGAACCCACCACAAAAGCCGCCGTATCGTTTACCCAGATGAAAACGAAAATGGCCAGCACGAAAGCAAAGTAATATTCGTTTGAGAGCGTTTGGTAGTGATACGAAATGAGCATCAGGATGGAAAGCGGCAAGGTAACGTACATTTGCCCGAAAACGGAATAAATGATGGCGTGAAGAATATCCTTGCGGTTGATGAAAATGGCCGAAGCAAAGAGAATGAGCAGATAAGTGATGGCAGTTATGGGTAGCGCAATGGTGCAAATATTCTCCAGATAAAGATAGGCTGAAACAAAAATGGCAACGCCGGCTGCAATATTAAAAATCTTGCTGATGGCGTGCGAAGTGTTTTTTTCCGTCATCCGGTAAAACTCGTAAAGCCCCGTACCCAGAAAAATGCCGAAAATACCGATAAAAGAATATTCGCCACCCAGAATACCAACCAAGATAACGGCAATATAAATTATTCCCGCCACTATTCGAGTGAACAAATTTTTGGAGTTCAATTTATCTTATTTTTCGTTGTTTTCCGATTCGGTTTCGGCAGGTTCGTCTTCTGTTTCGGCTTCCACCGGTTCAAAATCGATATTGCTGTCAATAAGGATATTATACCAGCTCAGCAACTTTTTAATGTCCGATGCATACACTTTATCGGTATCGTAGTTGGGGAGAATTTCGGCAAAATAGCCGAAAACCTCTTTGTTGGATGATTTGGAGCCGAAGGTGGTTTTTTCTCCGTTTTCCTTTTCTTTGATTTTGCGGAAAACTTCGTGTAAAGGAGTATCGTCTTCCGTTGTGTAGATCGATACGTCGCTGAGTGCCACCACCTTTTCGGAGATGTAAACGGGAATTCTTTTCCCGTCGAGAAGCGACTCCACAATATTCAGGTTTTTACTGGTAGAAATAAGTTTATATAAACCCGGCTTGCCGGAAACAGATAATATTTTCGTCAGCATACTTACTTTTTTTAGTTCAAAATAGTTTGCAAAAATACGCAGTCTCCGTCAAATATACAACACAACGCACAAATGTTTTTTCTCCGGTAGCGGTTATGTCGGTAAAAAGATGTAATTTAGCATTTAGAAAAAAGTTACTGAAATGAAACTGAAAATTACTTTTCTACTTGCATTTGCTCTTGTAGTGGGCGCGTGCACCAACAAAAAAACGCAAAAAGAAGATATGGATACAACCAATAAAAAGATTGCTGCTGCAACTCCAAACGATATGTTTCTGTTGGTGGGAACATATACTTCCGACGAAGGAAGCAAAGGAATTTACGTGTATAAACTGGATACGGAAACCGGGCAAGCCGATTCGCTGAGCATGGCCGAAGCCGTAAATCCATCGTATCTTGCGGTAAGCCCCAACGAAGAATTCGTGTATTCGGTAAGCGAAAGCGGTGAGGGAAACAGCACGGCCAGCGCTTTCGCGTTCGATAAAAAGAGAGGTGTGCTGAAATTACTGAATTCGAGCAATACGAAAGGCTCCGGGCCGTGCTACATTGAAACGGATAATGCCGGAAAAACCGTGGTAACAGCCAATTACGGAGGAGGCAACATCTCTCTGTTTCAGACAAAAGACGACGGAACGCTGTTTCCGGTAAACCTGATAATTGATTTTGAAGGTTCAGGCCCCGATAAAGACAGGCAAAACAGTCCGCACTTGCACAGCGTGAGGTTTTCACCCGACGGAAGATTTCTTTTCGCAGCCGATTTGGGAACGGATAAAATTTACCGTTTCGATGCCATTGGCTCGGTTTTCGAAGGACAGCCGCCCGTATCACAAGGCAGTTTGAAAGAGTTTTCGACGCCTGCCGGCGCGGGGCCGCGGCATTTCGATTTTCATCCTAGTGGCAAGTACTTTTACGTGCTGGGTGAGTTGTCGGGCGATGTTATCGTGTATGATTACGACGAAGGCGATTTGAAAGAAAAGCAAGTCATCGCTACCGATTCGGTGGAAGGTTCGCGCGGAAGCGCCGATATTCATGTATCGCCGGACGGAAGATTTCTGTACGCATCCAATCGGCTGAAAGACGATGGCGTAGCCATTTTTTTGATTAACCCCGACGACGGAACGCTTACCAAGGTGGGTTATCAACCAACAGGAAAGCATCCACGAAACTTTGTGATCACGCCCAACGGAAAGTTGCTGCTGGTGGCGAGTCGGGACGATAACAAAATACAGGTATTCAGTATCGATAACCAAACGGGATTATTGACCGATCTGCATCAAGATATTTCCATCAGCAAGCCGGTTTGCCTGAAGTTTGCATCGATGTAGAAAAACCGTTTAAAAACAGCAAAAACGCCGACCTCCACAGGCCGGCGTTTTTCAGTTATGAAAAAAAGAATAGTTGTAACCTAAAATCTACGTGTACTTTTTTACCTTACAGGCTTCGTTGCGGCCTGTTTTGACGATTTTGCCGAAGCGAGTTCCATTTTTCGGCTTTTTCTTTTCCGATAATTTTTTCCAGTTCAGCCTGATTTTCTTTCATTTCCTTTTCGCGAAGCGAGCGCATTTCTTCGCGGTTTGCTGCATTTTGATTGCCTTGTTCTCTGAATTTAGCGATTTGTTCGGTGCGTTTCGCGTCTTGTTTTTCCAACAGTTCCAATACTTTGGTTTTTTGGTCTGCGGTCAGTTCCAGTTGTTTAGCCATTTGATCGGCACGTTCTTTGGCTGTTATTCTCATTTCCTGGCGCGGACGATTGTTGTCGCGGTTTTGTCGCTGGCCTTGCCTGTTTTGTGCCGAAACCGACATTCCGATCATCAGCATAGCTGCCACCATAAACATTGCATACTTTTTCATACTTCAATAATTTTTTTAGTTGTTTATAAATCCGTTTATTTAAAATTGTCTTCGTTATGACACTCAAAGATAACGCAATGTTTAATGAAAATGCAAGCGATTAACTATAATTAAATCGATATAATTTGCATAAAATCAGTTATTTGAGTACTGAATTAAGGCGTTTGTACAAAATAATCGAACGTTCGTCGATAAAATTGCGGAGTTCATCTATTCCTAGAAATCAATGATGATTTTAAGGGTTTTTTAGAAAGAATTTTTATCTTTGTGGATAAGAAAATACGATTATCATGGAGAAGAAATACAAGTATTATTTTACTAAGTCGGAAAAGTTTTTGCTTGGCTTTGTGATTCTGTTTTATATTGCAATAATTGTTTGGGCAATATTAAAAGTTAGATATGGGGTTATTTTTTATTTTCTTCCATCTATCGCTATTTTGTTTACTCTTGTCCGCTTTTATCGATTAACTGACGATAATATGTTGGTTATGCAGCGTTATTTTTTTGGAAGTGCATTTAAACCGATTTCTGTGAACCAGATTAAGCGAATCATGCAACGGAAAAAGAATAAAACTATTCTGATTTATAATCGCGACGGTCTTCGTGGCGACATAATTCTAAAACTGTCCGATACAGATATGAAAGATTTTCTGGATGAGTTGAAGAGAAGAAATCCGGCGATTGAAATAAGTAATTAACAACGATTTATATGAAGAAAATAATCTCATTTTTTAGTTTATTGTTGTTGGTGATGACAACAACTGCTCAAAAATCGGGAAATCCGGTTTTTCCCGGCTGGTATGCCGACCCCGAAGCCATAATTTTCGGTGATAAATACTGGATTTATCCCACCTTTTCAGCTCCTTACAAGCAGCAGTTGTTTATGGATGCGTTCTCGTCGCCCGATCTGGTGAACTGGACAAAACACAGCAGAATTATTGACAACACGGCCATAAAATGGGCTTGGCGAGCTATGTGGGCGCCGGCAATCGTGGAAAAAGACGGCAAGTACTTTCTGTTTTTCGCGGCAAACGATATTCAAAAAGATGGAGAAGAAGGCGGCATCGGCATCGGCGTTTCGGATCGCCCCGAAGGCCCTTTCAGCGATTACCTCGGGAAACCGCTGCTCGACAAGTTTCACAACGGCGCGCAGCCAATCGATCAGTTCGTGTTCAAAGATGTTGACGGACAATATTATATGTTTTACGGTGGTTGGCGGCACTGCAACATTACGAAACTCAACGACGATTTCACCGGATTTATCCCGTTCGATGACGGAACTGTTTTCAAGGAAATCACACCCGAAGGGTACGTGGAAGGTTCGGTGATGTTTATCCGCAACGGAAAGTATTATTTTATGTGGTCGGAAGGCGGATGGACAGGCCCCGATTATCGGGTGGCGTACGCCATAGCAGATTCTCCACTTGGCCCGTTCGAACGGATTGGCGTGGTGTTGGAACAAGATGGCCGCCTTGCCAATGGCGCCGGACATAATTCGGTCATCAACGTGCCGGGTACGGATGAGTGGTACATTGTGTATCACCGCCGTCCGCTCACGGAAAAAGACGGAAATTCCCGCATGACCTGTATCGATAAAATGGAATTTGATGCCGACGGGAAAATTCTTCCCGTGGTAATGACAAACGAAGGGGTGGAAGCGCGGCCGTTGAAAAAAGCAACTCCGGCAGTGCGAAACAGCAATGCTTCACAAAAATATGTTCAACTGTTCAACGGAAAAAACCTGGATGGTTGGTACACTTTTCTGAAAGGAAAAGGAAAAAATGTTGATCCAAATAAAGTTTTCACTGTTAAAAACGGAAATATCGTTATATCGGGTGAAGAATTTGGCTGCATTACCACCGATGAAGAGTTTGAAAATTACAAACTAACCGTGGAATTCAAATGGGGCAACCGGACGTTCGCACCTCGTGCCGACAGGGCACGCGATAGCGGCATTTTGTTACATTCGGTTGGTGAAGACGGCGGTTCTGATGGAACGTGGATGCATTCCATCGAGAGCCAGATCATTGAAGGTGGAACGGGAGATGTCATCATTGTGGGCGACGGCACGGACAACTTTTCGGTCACCACCACCGTAAAACCCGGTGTGAGAGATGGATCGTACTTTTATCATCCCGAAGGAGAAATAAGAATTTTCAATAGAGGCCGAATTGACTGGCACAGCCGTGATCCGAAATGGGAAGATAAGCTGGGTTTTCGCGGTGCGAACGATGTGGAAAAGCCCGTCGGGCAATGGAATCGGGTGGAATGCTATGTGAAAGGAAGCGACCTGTTGATTTACCTGAACGGTAAATTGATGAACAGCGCACATAACGTAAAACCGCAAAAAGGAAAAATTCAGATACAATCGGAAGGAGCGGAGCTTTTTATCCGGAAAGTGGATCTGCAACGATTGTAGTTTTCAGAGGTGATTTATCGGACAAGAAATAAAATGACTATCGTATTTCTTACCTAAATTGGAGTTTGTTAGAACAAGATGAATCGGTGCTACGCACCTCACAAAATATGGTAATTTGATTTACTACAAATGAATTACTGCTACGCAGCTTAATGGTAACTGATAGGTGCTGCGCACCTTTTCATTGGTAGCAAATTCGAATATATCCAACAAAACAAGGTGCGTAGCAACGTTTCAAAACCATTGGAACAAAAAAATTATATGAAAATCCATCAGTTGCTTATTATTTCAATTTTTTTCATTGTGTTGAGCGCTTCAACCTGTGATAAGGGAAAAGCTCCGGTTGAAGAATCGAAAGAGGTTTTTCAGGACGATTTCAACGGAGATGCCATCGACGAATCGGTTTGGACAATAGCTACATGGAGTGAGCACGGAGGGCAAACCGGCCGTGAGCGTGTATATGTGAAAGACGGGTATCTGCACATGGTTTTCAAAAACGATAACGGAACGTTTCTGAGTTCGGCTCTGCAATCGAATCGGGAGTTTTTGTTCGGTCGCTGGGAAGCAAGGTTAAAACCCTCTTCCGTTCCCGGAGTTTTGAATTCTTTTTACACTATTGATTGGAACGGCGCAGGTTCGGGAGATGGCACCAAGCAGGAGATCGATATTGAATTTCTCACCAATTCATTCGGGAATAACAGGGGAGAAGTGCATTTTGCCGTTCACGCTCAAGGATTGAAGAGCTTCGACACCAATCCCGATATCAAACTGGATTTTAATCCTTCAGACGATTTTCATGTGTGGGGTTTCGACATAAAGCCGGACAGAATAGAATGGTTTGTGGATGAAAAAATACTGCACACCTATCATTACAAAGATCACGAAGTGAAAATTACCGCGCCGTATCAGTTAAAACTCAATTGCTGGTCGCAAAACGGACAATGGATTCAAGGGCCTCCGCCATCGGGTGTTGAGTGCGTGTATCTGATCGATTGGATTCGGTTTACACCTCACGAATAGCTTTTATTTCCAAATATTCACCAATCCTTTACCTGCACCCAGCAACGGATCGGTTTCAGGAACGGGAACTGTCGCTATGTTCTCATCCACTTTGGGGCGATCGCTTTTCTCGCCGCGAAATAGATCGGGATATTTTCCATCGGGATATGCGCCCACTACCGTGAAATCATTGCTGTGCGATAAGCATTTATGCCCAACGCCCGGCGGGATAATAATGATGTCGCCCGGTTTTACGTCAAAAACTTTTCCTTTCTCACCGCCCAATAACAATTTTGCCGTCCCGCTGAAAACACCGAGCACTTCGGCCGTGTTGCTGTGATAATGATGAAAAGGATACACACCCCATCGCCATCCGTTGCTCCAGTTGTTTTTTCTGAACGTTTTCTCCAGCCGTTCGGCAACGGCATTTCCGGTTTCAGCAAACGCGTTGCGATAGAGCAGGAGAGGCAGTTTGTTGTTGGGGATTACGCCGTCGTCTTTAAAAAAGAATGTTTCGGGGTGCATGTTTTGAGCGTTCATGGGAAGCATAAAAAATATTGAAACGATGAAAAGTAAAAATCTGATATTCATACGTCAAAAAATAAATCATCGAAACAAAGATAAAAAATAATCGGCAAAAAGTACGCACCCCAAATTATTTCATCTTTTTACTCTCGGATATTTTTTCTTTATACAGTTGCACGCGCGATTTGCTTTGTGTAACAATATATACCCCCGTGAAAACGAGAACGGTAGAAACAATTTTATCCCATCCAAACCTGTCCATTCCTATGGCTACCGCCAGAAAAGAAGCGGCAATGGGCTGTAAATAATTATACATGCTAATCGTAGTGGGACGCAGCGTCTTTTGCCCGATAGGGATAAGCATATAGGTGAAGAAAGTGGCCATAGCTACAACAAAACCAATTCGCAGGTATACGCTTGTGTTGAAAGCGGCAAAATCGGTTTCCGCAATCGCGTTGTAACTCATTGGAAAAGTGAGTACAGAAGCAAACAAGAACATCCATTTCATGGAAGTTATTGCCGAATAGCGTGAAATCAGGTTTTTGAAAAGAGTCAGGTAAAGCGCGTAGGAAGTAACGGAAAACAAAACGAACAAGTTGCCGATTAAATTTCCGCCGGCTTCATCGTGCGAACTGCTTAGGATAAGGATCAACGCTCCCGAAGCGCCTATCAACACGCCCACCGCTTTCACCCACGTAACGGGTTCCTTAATAATAATCGCGGCCAGCAACATGGTGATGATGGGCGACAGGGTTACCACCAGCGACGCATCGATGGGCGATGTTTTGGATAATCCAACGATGAAAAATGTCTGATTAACCACGATGGCAAAAACTGCCGAAAAGAAAAAGAGAAGCACATCTTTTTTGGGAACAAATTCTTTTTTTGTAAAAAGAGATGCCGTCCAGAACAAAACTGCCGCGCCTGACATACGCAAAAAGGTCATCAGGAACGGATCCACGATGTCAGGGATGATAGTTCGTGCAACGGGAATATTTAAACCGAAAACAATACTCGATATAAATAGCGCCAAATGGCCTTGTTGTTTGGTATGTTGCGCCATTTAGAATATTTCCTCTCTCGGATATTTCTCTTCCAGCTTGCTGAACAGGTACGAAGCAATGGTTCCCACCACAAAAAGCGCCACGCAGAACAGAAGCGCACCGGCGAAGCTGAGTCCGGCAGCGGCAAGTCCTTCGGAAGTGAAAGCAGGGAAAACAACGGTCGGGAAAATGGCCAGCGACGATCCGATAACCAAACCGAGAATAAAATGATACATTCCCGAATAATATTTTTTGAACAGATAGGCTGCGATTTTGGAAAAGAGAATCACGCAAAGAATAAATCCGATAACCAGCGGGAAAATTACGGCGAAATCGAAGTCTTTGATTCCCGTAGCCATTTTATCGTACATTCCGAAGTAAATCAGAAAATTGGAAGGGCTTAATCCCGGAACAATCAGTCCCAATCCCATCAGTAAACCCGATGCAAGCCACGACAACATATTGGGGTTCACTTCGGTCAGTTGCTTTCCGCCAACGAGCATCAAGACGAAAATTCCGGCTGCCGAAAGAATGAGGATAAGGATGTCTTTGCTTTTTCGGCCCTGTTTTCCGGCAGTTTTATACAACGACGGAAAGGTTCCGGCAACAAATCCCACAAACAAGCAAACGAACTGCGCCGCGTATTTTCCGAACGCTTTTTCCACCACCACCGCAAAAAGCACGATTCCAACGGCAGCGCCAATGGCAAATGGAAGAAAGAACAGCAGGTTTTTCAGAAATTTGTCTTTCAGGTTGGCCAAAAACCTGATCAGCGGATCGTACATTCCCACGATTACCGCCAGCACTCCGCCCGATAATCCGGGCAGAATAAATCCAATTCCTACGATGATGCCTTTAATTAATCTTACAAACCAGTCGGTTACGGGATTCAGTTTGCGCGGTTCGAGCGCCGGCGAAGCCGATTCTTCTGTTGAATGATTTTCCATTTTTTCCGTTTTAAGACGCAAAAGTACAATATTTTC
>CAKTUP010000068.1 GCA_934621705.1 uncultured Petrimonas sp. | reverse complement strand
GATGCTGTAATTGGAGACGCATTCGATGCTGTAATTGGAGACGCATTCGATGCTGTAATTGGAGACGCATTCGATGCTGTAATTGGAGACGCATTCGATGCGTCTCTACGGGGTTCGTCAATGAAAACAATCAGGTGGATATGATTGGGCATTACCACGAAAACAGGTATTTCAGCTTCGTCTTCGCGTATTTTTGCGGTTTTTTCTATTTGCGTTACCGCATACCATCCTATTTCAGTGTATTTCATTTCCATGTTAGATATCTCTCCAAAAAAATGTTTCATTTCCTCCGTGCAAATGGTAACGAAATATGCTCCTCCGTCGTAATTATGAAACGTGGCTCGGGCAGACGGTATGCGATATTTTTGTTGAAATTTATCGGACATTCATCAATTTATTATGGATGATCATTAAAAATGCTTTTGACAAATATACTAAACATTTGATTTTTATCCATTTTCTCTTTAGTGCAAGTTTACAACTCGTGCCTAAAACACCGGCAGTTTTTAACTGCATAAACTCAATCACACCGCTTCATTCAAACTTGCGCCGGTTGAGAGCCCAAACAAAGGAGCAACTCCCGCTGCTCCTTTCAACCTCATTTCACTCACTCATTCACTCCGGTTTCCGGTTCTTCCGGTTCGCCCGGCAACCGCTGCGGCGCACGAATGCGCGACAGCAAATGCGATACCGTGTACTCGTTGGCCTTGGGCGTACCCTTGAAAATACGTTTCCCGGCGTTGCCCACTTTCCGGATGTAATCGTCCAGCGCATCGTACTTGGCCCGATTCTCGTCCGTAAGGTTCACCCTGAAATTCATGGCCGTGTTCTGATCGATATTCAACTCCTCCAGCGTACCGGCATCGGTAATGAACGTCTCGGCAAAGCCTTCGGGCATATCCGTCAGTTGAGCCGCCAGCGGCGTGTAGTACGCCACCGCCTGACGAACGGCTTTCACGGCCGCTTCGGTATCGGTGCGGCGCAGCGCTTTCACGGCTGCCGCAATCAATGCCGTGTCTAATCCGGCATCGCTCACATAGTCTTTCAGGAACAACGCCCTTCGGTACAGGCTGTCCTGAAGTTCATACACTCTTGCACTTGCTTCTTTTTGCTCCGGCATTCCGGTGGTGTTCAAGTGCACGTTTCGCACATCGGCAATGGCAGCGCCAAAATTCGACAAAAACGTTTCGTCCATCGATTTGTAATGCGTTGAAAACTGCTCTTGGTCGCGCGAAAAACTCTCTTTCATGGCCGACCCCACCACCGGGTACTCGGCCTGTCTGATCCTGAATTTTCTCATCGTTTCAATTATTACATTAATAAAAATCATTGGGTTGCGCAGTAAAAAAGGATATTTTTCTTCCTACCTGCAACACTTCACATACCACACGGTGTTCTTTAATGCCCACACGTGCTTCTTCACAATCTACACAATCATCATCACTCCCCACATGCCGATAATCACTTCCCACAAGAAGATAATTATGCCGCACATGCCTTTCATCACTACCCACACGCGAACAATCATTGCCCACGCGCGGCTCTTCACTGCCTACATGAAACCCTTATGTGCCCACACGCCAATAATCACGCGCCACATACGGATATTCACTGCGCACATCGGTTGCAAGATAGTGATTTAAATCGAATTATCCAAAAAAAACAGTTGAGAGACGCATGCGATGCGTTTCTACTAATCGCCCCGTCGCCCATTTCCCGCCAACCTGTCCATAATCATCGCGATTGCACCATCGCCCGTTACGTTGCACGCCGTGCCGAAACTATCCACGGCGATGTAAACGGTAATCATCAGTCCGATCATCTGGTCGGTAAAACCCAACGAACTTTGGATAATTCCGATGGCCGCCATAATGGCTCCGCCGGGAACGCCGGGCGCGGCCACCATGGTGATGCCTATCAGAAAAATAAATCCGAAGAAAGTGGCAAAATCAACCGGCATACCGAAGAAATACATGATGGCCAGCGAAAAGCCCACAATCTTCATCGCGCTTCCCGCCAAATGAATGGTGGCGCAAAGCGGGATCACGAACGACGCGATACTGGGATTTATCTTGTTGTTGAGCGCGCATTGCAGCGTTACGGGAATGGTGGCCGCCGAAGACGACGTTCCCAACGCCGTCATATAAGCCGGAAGCATGGTTTTCAGCGCTTTCATCGGATTGCGTTTGGAGATGGCTCCGGCAACGAAATACTGAATGAGCAGCAACAGAATGTGCAGCACGAAAATCACCGAAATCACTTTCAGGAAAAGCATAATCACGGAATACACCTGCCCCGTAACCGACATGGAAAGAAACATCCCGAAAATATAAAGGGGCAGCAGCGGAATTATGACGGAACGGATAATCATCGTAATTATGTCGCGAAAATCGGAAAACGCTTTTTGCAGCGTATCGCCTTTAATAAGCGACATGCCGATACCGACACAAAACGAAAGCACCAGCGCCGACATCACATCCATGACGGGCGGCATACCCACGCTGAAATACGTCTTCACGGCGCCTTCTTCGATGCTTTGCACCGCTCCCGCATCGATACCGCCGGTTATTATACCTGGAAAAACGGCCTGGCACGAGAAATAGGTGAAAAATCCCGAAAAGAGAGTGGATACGTACGCAATAACAGTCGTTATCAACAACAGCTTTCCGGCTCCCTTGCCCAGTTCGCCAATGGCGGGAGCCACCAATCCGACAATAATCAGCGGAATGATAAACGACAGGAAGCTGCCGAACAAATCGTTAAACGTGGCAAAGACGCGCGCAAATCCCATCGGCATAAACTGCCCGAGAATTATTCCCAGGATAATGGCGATAACAATCCGCCCCAACAATGGTATTTTAGATAGTTTCATGTTTTTGGATATTATAAGGTACAAAAATACGTTTTTTTAGTCGATCACGGCAATGCCGGGATTAAAAATAGTATCGAAAAAAAAGGTTCTGCCACTCGATGGGTAGCAGAACCTCAATTTACACGATACCGAAATTTATTTTTCAAAAAAACCGATAAAGTTACTCCATTCTTCTATTTTAAAACCTCTGATATCTCTAACAGATTTGCAAAACCACTCAATTTTTGCTAAATCGTTGACAGCTCCAATCAGATTTGTAAGGTTTTTTTCAGTTGCATAGGTACTACCTTGAAGCCAATAAAAATCGTTTTTTCTGAGAACTTCTTTTATCTCATTATAAGCGTTGTTATAAGGCTCTCCGTAATACTTTTTTAAGTCTGCAACAACCATATCAAAACTTATTGCATACATACGCTTGCGGAATCTTCTTGTTTAAACAAATACTCTTTTTCAAAGAAAATTACGCCGTTATCAGTTTTGGCTGTGATAACTTTTCCAACGAAAGGATTTTTTTCTACATCGATAATTGTTCCTTCCACCCAGTCAGCATAACCCGTTACTTGTGGGCTGATTAAAACTCTTTCTCCTTTTTTCATAATCCCGATTGTTTAATTTATTACTACAAAAATACAAAAAAACGATTAACCTATACATCGAGAGGTAAAAGTAATTTTAATGTTTGATCGGAAGATAAATTACTTTATCAAAGATTATTAGACATACTTTGAATGTATCAAACCTGTCGAAATGAGTTGCAAACATCGCTTTCTGAAAATAAATGCGTACTTTTGCACCACAATTGTCTAGTGAAATGTCAAACAAAGAACCCGATATAATATATTCGCCCCCCGTAATCGATTTCGTTACGGTTGCCGTGGAGTTTTGCGCCTTTCTGGAAAGCGAAAAACCGGTTTCGCGCGAAGAATGGATAAGCAAGATGCTAAAAATTCTTCCGCTGATGTACATAAAAGCGTCGCTTTTGCCGCAAACCGTGGAAATGAACGACGAACAGCCCGAAACGTTTGTAAAGGAAGAAGATTACGTGCGCGTGGCAGCGACGGTTTCGTCCGTTATGGGCGAAGAAGACGTGTATCTGGATGTTTTTGTGGAAGATATGAAGTACAGCGAGCGTCCCATCTCGGCGTTCGTATCGGAAAACATGGCCGATATTTATCAGGACGTGCGCAACTTTGTTTCCGTCTATCAATACGGGCTTACGGAGCAGATGAACGATGCGCTTTTTGCCTGCCGCGAGAATTTCCGGACCTATTGGGGACAAAAGCTGATTAACGTGTTGCGTCCGCTGCATTCGATATATTACAACGACGAGGGGAACGATGCGTTGGAGAACGATTTAAACGAGGAGGAGTTGTGGGACTGACCATTTCAAAAGAACAGGTGGCGGAACTTCCGCTGGAGATTTTCGCGGGAAAAACAGTGGTGGTTGACCACGAAAGCAAAGTGGAAAAAGCGATTGCCGAGTTGCTGAAACATTCGAAAATTGGCTTCGACACCGAAACTAAACCTGCTTTCAAACGCGGACAGGTTCACAACGTGGCGCTGATGCAGCTTTCTACTATCGATGTTTGTTATCTTTTCCGGCTAAACAAAATCGGATATCCCGACGAACTGGACGAAATTATCTGCAACCCACACATTAAGAAGATAGGCCTTTCGCTTCGCGACGATTTCGCCGCCCTTCGCAAACGTTCGGAGAAGAAACCACAGAACTTTATCGACCTGCAATCGTTTGTTGACGAATACGGCATCGACGACAACGGCCTGCAACGAATTTACGCCATTCTTTTCGGGAAGAAAATCTCAAAAAACCAACGTCTTTCCAATTGGGAAGCCGATTTTCTTACCGAACACCAAAAAAATTACGCGGCCATGGATGCCTGGGCTTGTCTGCGGATTTACAATCATTTGATTACCAATGGAAGCGAATAAAACACATCACATCATTCTCCGCCCCAAAAAAGAAGAATCACTCCGCCGGTTTCACCCGTGGGTGTTCTCGGGCGCCATCGCCCACCTGCCGCAAGGCATACAGGAAGGCGACGTTGTAAAGGTTTTTTCTGCCGGTAACGAATTCCTGGGCGTGGGGCATTACCAGATCGGAAGCATTTCCGTGCGAATTTTGTCCTTTACGGACGAAGCCATCGACGTGGACTTCTACATCCGGCGGATTTCTTCGGCATACAACATGCGCACGGAAATCGGACTATTGCGTGCCGATAACAACACTTTCCGTCTCATTCACGGCGAAGGCGACTTCCTGCCGGGATTAATCGTTGATTTATACGGAAAAACGGCTGTTGTGCAGGCGCACTCCGTGGGGATGGATGCCGACAAAGGGAAAATAGTCGCCGCGCTGCAACAGGTGTTAGGAAAGGAAAATCTCGAAAACATTTACTACAAATCCGAAGGCACACTCCCTTTTAAAGCCGACATAGAATCCACCAACGAATATTTGCTGCGCGGCAAAAACGTGGATGCCATTGCCCTGGAGAACGGATTGAAATTCAATATCGACTGGCTTCGCGGGCAGAAAACCGGTTTTTTTGTCGATCAGCGCGAAAACCGTCGCTTGCTCGAACACTATGCCGCAGGCAAAACCGTACTGAACATGTTTTGCTATACCGGTGGTTTTTCGGTGTACGCGTTGCGTGGCGGCGCTCAATCGGTGCATTCCGTGGACAGCTCGTCCAAAGCCGTATCGCTTACCGATGAGAACGTGAAACTTAATTTTGGCGACGAACCGCGCCACGCATCCTTTTCGGAAGACGCGTTCAAGTTCTTAAGAGAATCTGAAAAGGACACGTATGACTTGATTATTCTTGATCCGCCGGCGTTTGCCAAACACCGCGGCGCCGTCAACAATGCCTTGCAAGGATACAAACGGCTCAATCTCGCGGCGTTTGAAAAGATAAAATCGGGCGGAATTCTGTTTACATTCTCCTGTTCTCAAGTGATTAGCAAAGAACAGTTTCGGTTGGCAGTTTTCAGTGCGGCGGCCATTTCGGGAAGAAAAGTCCGTATTCTGCATCAACTCGCCCAACCTGCCGATCACCCCATAAATATTTACCACCCCGAAGGGGAATACCTGAAAGGATTGGTGCTTCACGTAGAATAAAGTGTGAAAAAACACTTATTATTCATTCAGAAACCTTCTTTTCGGTTAATAGTTGCAAAATAAAGGCATTTTTCTCTCGAAATATTTTTTGTTTGTCGAAAAACCCTTTATATTTGCATCGTGTTTTTCATGGTATTAGATTTAAGGTTAACAATGAAGATTGGTTGTCGTGAGACAACCATTCCTTTTTTATAGCCGTCTCGTTTCCCTTTTCACAAATTATAATCTTTCAGATTTTCCAATTGAAATGTTAATCGCTATTTTTGTATAAGATTTTACGCAGCGATGGATTTCAGAACAAAAGTAATTATTCCCAAACCAAATTTACAGATAAGTCATTCTACAAAGATGATGTTGTTAGGCTCGTGTTTTTCCGAAAACATAGGCAGCAAGCTGTTGGAAAACAAGTTTCATGTAAAAGTAAATCCTTTTGGAATTGTGTATAATCCGCTCTCCGTTGCAGCCGTCGTAAAACGATTGCTATCGGGTAAAAATTTCGATGAGAATGATTTAGTTTTACACAACGATGTTTTCCAAAGCTTTCTGCATCACGGCTCGTTCTCGCATCCCGATAAAGACATGTGCTTGCAAAACATTTCCCAATCGTTTGCCGATGCGGCAGAATTTATTCCCGAAACGGATGTTTTTCTCATCACTTTCGGCACGGCTTATGTTTACAAACTGAAATCGACCGGAGAAACGGTGGCGAACTGCCACAAATTTCCAGCTGACACGTTTGTGAGAGAACGGTTGACGGTGGAAGAAATCGTGAAAGAATGGAGCGAAATCATCGACACGATGTTGGCACACAATCCCGAAACGAAGTTTATTTTCACCGTCTCGCCCATTCGTCATTGGAAAGACGGCGCGCACGAAAACCAAATCAGTAAATCCATCCTTCATTTGGCTATAGACAAGTTGCAGAAAACGTTTGCAACCGCACTCTCCTACTTTCCCGCTTATGAAATTTTACTCGACGAATTGCGCGATTATCGTTTCTTTGCCGAAGATATGATGCATCCGGCATCGGTTGCCGTTGAGTATATCTGGGAACGCTTCGGAGAAACCTATTTTTCGAAAGAAACCACAGACATCAACTCGGAATGGGAACAGTTGAAACGTGCGATAAACCACCGCCCGCTAAACGAAGATACGGAATCGCATCAACATTTTCTCCGTCAAACAAGGCAAAAACTTGTCGCGTTTCAAACCAGTCATCCACAAATCAATTGCGAACAAGAAATAAAGCAGTTAACGATATAAATCGTAAATCGTAAATCGTAAATCGTAAATCGTAAATCGTAAATCGTAAATCGTAAATCGTAAATTCAATGACATACTCCATCTCCAAAATAGCATCCATTCTTGGCATCAAAAATCAATCGCTTGCCACAGCAGAAATATCGCTCCTGCTCACCGATAGCCGCAAGCTGAGCAATCCGCAGGAAACCTTGTTTTTCGCCATCGAAACCAAACAAAACGACGCCCACAAATTCATTTCCGATCTGTATTATTCGGGCGTGAGAAATTTCGTTGTAACCAAACTGTTACCGGAATGGCATTCGTTTACTGACGTCAATTTCCTGAAAGTTCCGAACACGCTTCACGCCCTGCAAAAATTAGCTGCATATCACCGCAAACAATTTAACATTCCCGTTATCGGAATCACCGGAAGCAACGGCAAAACCATCGTTAAAGAGTGGCTCTACCAGCTTCTGGAAGAAGATTACAACATTGTGCGTTCGCCGCGCAGCTACAATTCGCAAATCGGCGTTCCGCTATCGGTATGGGAACTGAACGAATCCACAACGCTGGCCATTTTCGAAGCCGGAATTTCGCAACCCGACGAGATGGAGTATCTGGAACCCATTATCCGCCCCACCATCGGCGTTTTTACCAAGTTGGGCGAAGCGCATCAGGAAAATTTCACGTCTCAGCAGCAAAAGTGCATGGAAAAACTGGAGCTTTTCGCCAACAGCGATATTTTTGTTTATGAAGAAGATAATAAAGTCATTCATCAATCAGTGGATATGATGGTGTTGTCACAGAAATCGTTCTGCTGGTCGCACAAATACAACGATGCGCCGCTTTTCATCCGCAAAACGGAGAAAAATGAAAATAAAACCATTATTCATTATTCGTTTCTCAATTTCGATTACTCCGTTTCAATCCCGTTTACAGACGATGCATCGGTTGAAAACGCCATCAGTTGCCTGGCTGTCCTGCTTTACCTGAACGTAACTCCGCAAAAAATATCGGAGCGGATGTTGAAACTGGAGCCTGTGGCCATGCGCTTAGATGTTCGGCAAGGGAAAAACAACTGTACCATCATCAACGATACGTACAATTCCGACATCAACTCCATAAAAATCGCGCTCGACTTTCAGCAACAACGAAAAGTGGACGAATCGCTGAAAAAAACGCTGATCATTTCCGATATCCTGCAAACCGGAATTATGCCGAAATCGCTCTACAAGCGGGTGGCGGAACTGGTTCAGCAAAACAACATTGAGAAACTGATCGGAATCGGGCACGATATTTACGAAAACAACGATATTTTTTCCGTTCCCGAAAAATACTTTTTCCGTTCAACGGAAGATTTTATTCGTTCCGGCAAATGGAAAGCGTTTGAAAATGAGCTTATTCTATTGAAAGGAGCTCGGAAATATCATTTCGAACAAATTAACGAACTTCTGGAGCAGCGCATCCACGAAACCGTTCTGGAAATAGATTTGGATGCTTTGGTTCACAATTTCAACTTTTACAAATCGAAAATATCGCCGCAAACGAAGTTGATTTGTATGGTGAAAGCCAACGGATACGGAACGGGAGCGGTGGAAATTGCCAAAACGCTACAATACCACCGGTGCGAATATCTTGCGGTGGCCGTTGCCGAAGAAGGGATTGAACTGAGAAAAGAAGGTATTTCCACGCCCATTATCGTTTTAAACCCGGAAGTCAACGGTTTTGAAGAACTCTTTTCGGAAGACCTGGAGCCGGAAGTTTATAATTTCAGAATACTGGAAGCATTCATCCGCGAAGCCGAGCGGCGCGGCATTACCAACTACCCCATTCATGTGAAAATCGATACCGGAATGCACCGGCTGGGCTTCCTTCCCGACCAATTGCCGGAACTGATTGATAAATTAAAATCGCAAAAAGGGTTGAAAGTGAAGTCAGTTTTTTCGCACCTGGCCGCCAGCGAAAGCTGGATATTCGATAGTTTTACACAGAAACAAATTGATGCGTTAGATGCCGTGCACGCGGATATTGAGAAAACAATTGGTTACCCCGTTTGGAAACATATTCTCAACTCTGCCGGAATTGAACGCTTTCCGGATGCCCAATGGGATATGGTTAGGTTGGGAATTGGTCTGTATGGCGTAAGCGCCAGCGGATTAAACGGGTTGAAAAACGTTTTCACGCTAAAAACAACCATCCTGCAGATAAAAGAGATATCGAATCACGAAACCGTAGGTTACGGAAGAAAAGAAGCGCTTAACCGCGACGCAAAAATTGCGACCATTCGCATCGGTTATGCCGATGGCTTGGACAGAAAATTCGGAAACCGCAAGGGGAAAGTATTGATAAACGGACAATTTGCTCCTATCGTGGGCAACGTTTGCATGGATTTGTGCATGGTGGATGTTACTGACACCGATGCCAAAGAAGGCGATACAGTCATCATTTTCGGAGAAAACTTATCGGTGATTGAACTTGCCGAAAGCATCGACACCATTCCTTACGAAATACTCACGTCGGTTTCTCCACGCGTGAAACGCGTATATGTGAAAGAATAATCATAGAAAATAAGAAAATAAAAATCAGAAATGGAACAATTAACGTTAACTACGCCGTCGCTTTTGTTTTCGGCGATTTCTTTATTGATGCTCGCGTACACCAATCGGTTTTTGTCGTACGCACAATTGGTCAGAAGCTTGAAAGAAAAATTCTTAAAGGAAAAAGACTCCACTTTTCTACCTCAGATTGAAAACTTACGAAAAAGGCTGAAACTTATCCGCGATATGCAGATTTACGGCATTCTGAGTCTGCTGTTGTGCGTGGTAAGTATGTTTTTCATCTACATTCAAATGTACGCTGTTGCCGCATACATATTTGGTATCGCTTTAATTCTTCTGATTATTTCTCTTGCCATTTGTGTGCGTGAAATTCAAATATCCATTCGGGCATTGGATGTGCATTTGCATGATATGGAAATTTAGAAAAATATTATTGAGCAAATACAATAAAAAAAGCATCTCGAACGAGATGCTTTTTTATGTAAGTAATCTTATCTCTGAATTATTCAGCGAAGAAGATAGCTACGCGGTTCCAGTCGTTTTCTGCGTAAGGTTGTTCAGTATCACCTTTCCAGTCAACTGATACGCGGCTGCTGTCGATTCCGTATTCGTTAATCAAAGCGTTAGCAACAGCTTTAGCACGTCTTTCAGAAAGAGCCATGTTGTAAGCAGGTGTACCTGTTTGTCTGTCGGCGTAAGCTACGATGTTAACTTTAGCGTTCGGATTAGCTTTCAAGTAGTCAGCAGTATTGTAGATGCTTACTTGTTGACCTCTGTCAATTTTGGAAGAATTAATGCGGAAGAATACCACGTTAGGAACGTAAACACCTTCAACAACAGCAGGAGGAGCAACTTCAGGACAATCGGGGCAAGATTCCGGACGTTTTCTCAAGTTTTCGTTTTCTGCACGAAGTCTGTTGATTTGGCTGTTCAAGTCGTTGATTAAGTTGTAATCCATCAACTCAGCAGGAGTGAAGTCTTGTTTTCCA
>CAKTUP010000067.1 GCA_934621705.1 uncultured Petrimonas sp. | reverse complement strand
AAAACCGGAATAAAAATGGAAATGTACACAACTGAACCGGGAGTTCAAATGTACACCGGAAACTGGATGACCGGAGGATTTGAAGCGAAAAAAGGCCATCGATATCCCGAACGTTCGGCAGTATGTTTCGAAACGCAACATTATCCCGACAGCATCAATAAACCCGATTATCCCTCTGTGGTTTTAAAACCCGGAGAAATTTTCCATTCAAGAACAACTTATCAGTTTTCGATATAAAGAGATTCTCAACATAAATAACATTTTTATTAATATCAAAAAGTATGAATACTAAAACAGATCAGAAACAAAATTATCTTTTACCGATAATTATGATGATCTTCCTTTTCGGGATGATCGCATTTGTTACCAATTTAGCTTCTCCCATGGGAGATATCTTGAAATTCCAGTTTAATGTGCCCAACTGGATGGGTACGCTGGGTGTTTTTGCCAATTTTATCGCTTATGCCGTTATGGGATATCCGGCCGGTAATTTGCTTCAAAAGCTTGGTTATAAAAAAACGGCTCTCATTGCCATCGCGGTGGGATTCGTGGGAGTAGGTATCCAAACTATTTCCGGTTTTGCCGGCAGTTTTGGTATCTATTTATTGGGCGCGTTTGTTGCCGGATTCTCCATGTGTTTGCTCAATGTGGTTGTAAACCCGATGTTGAACAGACTTGGCGGCGGTGGAAATAAAGGAAACCAGCTGATTCAAGTCGGTGGTTCTTTTAACTCCTTGGCAGGTACTGCAGTTATTATTCTTACCGGTATTTTAATTCCGAACGGTATTAAAAACGCTCAGATTAGCGACGTATTCCCGTTAATGTATACTGCATTGGCCATCTTCGCATTTGCGTTTTTAGTAATTTCGCTTACTTCTATTCCCGAGAAAAACACCGTACGTTCAACCGTAACTCCAAAATATGAGCACTCGCCATTGTCGTTCCGCCATTTCGTGCTGGGAGCAGTAGGTATTTTTGTGTATGTGGGAGTAGAGGTAGGAGTACCTAATGTATTGAATAAATGGTTGCAAAATCCCGATTTGGATGTGCTTCAATTAGGCGGAATTGGCTCTGCAGAAGCTATTGCAGGATCTGTAACAGCCACTTATTGGTTGTTGATGCTCGTTGGTCGTCTCCTTGGTGCCGCAATCGGTAGTAAAGTTTCGGCAAAATCAATGTTGACAGTAGCTTCTTTAGCTGGCTTGGTATTGACACTTGCCGCTATGTTCTCGCCAACCGAATCGATGGTTAACTTGCCGGTTTTCAAAAACGATGCAGAAGGTTTATTTGGTTTGGCCAAAGTGCCGATTAACGCCGCATTCCTTGTTTTGGTGGGGCTTTGTACCTCTGTGATGTGGGGCGGAATTTTTAATCTTGCTGTAGAAGGACTTGGAAAATATACCGAAAAAGCGTCTGGAATTTTTATGGTGCTTGTTTGCGGTGGTGGTATTTTGCCATTGCTTCAAAACGGAATCGTTGATATGACCGGTGGGTTGAATTATTTGGTGAGCTACTGGGTAGTATTTGTTGGCTTAGCTTATCTGTTATATTATGCTTTAATTGGATCGAAAAATGTTAATAAGAATATTTCCACTGTTGACACTGAGGATATTCCTATTGAAACCACTCCTCAAAGTTTACCTTTGGAAGAACAAATGAAATAATTTTACAGAAAAATGACTAAAGAACAAGTTTTAAAAATTTATCACGAAAAATTTGGTAACGATACACCTGAAGTTTACACGTCCCCCGGGCGTGTAAACCTCATTGGCGAACATACCGATTATAACGGGAGTTTTGTTTTTCCCGGAGCAATCGACAAAGGAATGATTGCCGCCATCCGTTTGAATGGAACCGATAAGGTGTGTGCTTACGCTGCCGATTTGAATGAACATTCGGAGTTTGGATTTAACGAAGAAGACCTGCCGAAAGAAGGCTGGGCAAAATATATTTTCGGTGTTTGCCGCGAAATCATCAAACGTGGCGGAAAAGTGGTTGGCTTCGATACCGCTTTTGCCGGCGATGTGCCGCTGGGAGCGGGAATGTCGTCATCGGCAGCGTTGGAAAGCACGTACGCTTTTGCGTTGAACGATATGCTGAATCTCGGAATCGATAAATTCGAACTGGCTCGCATCGGACAGTCCACGGAACACAATTACGTGGGCGTGAAATGTGGCATTATGGATCAGTTTGCATCGTTATTCGGAAAAGAAGGCCACCTGATGCGTCTGGATACCAAATCGATGGAGTTCGATTATTTTCCTTTTAATCCGAAAGGATACAAACTGGTATTGCTCGACACGGTGGTGAAACACGAACTGGCTTCATCGGCGTATAACAAACGCCGCGAATCGTGCGAACGTGCTGCCAAAGCCATTCACGACAACGGAAATCCGGATGTGCAGTTTCTTCGTGATGCTACCATGGAACAACTCGATGCCGTTAAAGACAAAATCACGGAAGAGGATTATATGCGCGCTAAATACGTGATCGAGGAAACACAACGCGTTTACGATGTTTCGGAAGCGTTGGAAAAAGGTGATTACGAAACTGTTGGCGACCGGATGTACAAAACGCATCACGGTATGAGCAAACTGTACGAAGTAAGCTGCGAGGAACTCGATTTTCTGAACGATGTTGCCCGCGAACATGGCGTTACAGGCTCGCGCGTTATGGGCGGCGGTTTTGGCGGATGTACCATCAATCTGGTAAAAGACGAATTCTATGATTCGTTTATCGAAGATGCCAAAAAGCAGTTCAAGGAAAAATACGGACATGAGCCTAAGGTGTACGACGTTGTAATAAGCGACGGCGCGCGCAAGCTCTGATATTCTGACCTATTTAAGCAGGGACGGAATTTTTTCCGTCCCTGTAAATTTTGCACAGACGCGATTAATCGCGTCTCTACCCAAAACTAATTATCATGCCCACCGGATTTTATTCTCACGATACAAAATTTCTTGTCGCCGTTGATTGCATTATTTTCGGATTCAAAGACAAGGAACTCAATATTTTATTAACTCGCCGTCCGCTTGAACCCAACAAAGGCGAATGGTCGCTTATGGGCGGGTTTATGGACGAAAACGAAAGCGTTGACAAAGCCGCTGAAAAGGTTCTGTACAGATACACACGGCAGCAAGGTATTTATATGGAGCAGGTTGGAGCATACGGCGAAATCGGCCGCGATACCGGCGACCGAGTAGTGTCCATTGCCTATTATGCCTTGGTGCGCTTAGAAGAATTTGATACCAGCCTGGCCAAAGCATTCGATGCCAAGTGGGTAAATATTCGAGAGCTTCCCAAACTGATTTTCGATCACAATCTTATGGTGGAAGATGCTTTGAGGTTGTTAAGATACAAAGTTTCCCTACAGCCTATAATATTTGAGTTTTTCGACGAAAAATTCACCCTCCCTGCGTTGCAGGATCTTTGGGAAGCCATTTACCAAATGCCGGTGGACAAGCGGAATTTCCGCAAAAAAATTGCGACAATGGGAATCCTCGATAAACTGGAGGTAAAAGATAAATCTTCCTCCAAACGCGGTGCATTCTATTATTTTTTTAATCAAAAAAAATATACTGAATTTCTCGAAAACGGGAATAGGTTTTCGTTGTAGCTGACTTTGTAAAAGCTCTTTACTTCTGATACTTAAATCGTTTAATGCTTCGTTTGGGTGTTTTCTCAAACTCTTCGTATTGAATTCTAAACGAAGCTATTTTGCTGTAATTGGCTAATTTGGCGTTTATTTCCTTTATTTCGTTTTCGAAGAAAGAATCGTATTGTTCGGGTAAAATGGTTTCCGCTTTCAGCGCTTCTACGTCAGGAACAATGAGAGCGACGATTTTTCCGTTTTCTTCCAACGCCAGCGATTCCAATATGTAAGCTGAGTTGTTCAATTTGTCTTCGATTTCTTCGGGATAGATATTTTGTCCCGAAGGGCCGAGGATCATATTCTTGTTCCGTCCTTTGATAAACACGAAGTTATCGTTATCCAATATTCCCAAATCGCCGGTTTTCAGCCAGCCGTCATCGGTAAACGTGGCTTTTGTGGCTTCTTCGTTTTTGTAATAACCGAGCATCAGATTGGTGCCTTTGGTTAATATTTCTCCCACAATGTTCTCTGCGTCTTCCGAATCGATTTTCACCTGCATTCTGTCCACTACTTTTCCGCACGAACGTTCTTTAAACTCGCTCCAATACGCATACGAAATTAGCGGCCCGCATTCCGTCATTCCGTAACCCACGGTATAGGGAAATTTTATTTTTCGCAGGAATTTTTCCACATCGGCATTCAAGGCTGCTCCGCCAATAACGACTTCCACCAGGTTTCCTCCAAAAACATCGATTAACGATTTTCTTACTTTGTTGTAAACAATGGAATTCAATACCGGTATTTTAATCAATGTTTTTGCGGCTCCTTGTTTAAGTTTCGGGAAAACGTTTTTGGTAACAATTTTTTCTATGATGAGCGGAACAGCCAGTACCAGCTTGGGTTTTACGCGGGCAAAGGCATCGAGTAACACCTTGGGCGACGGCGTTTTTCCCAGAAAATGGATGTGGCAGCCCATGGAAATGGAGTTGAGTATCTCGAAAGCGAGTCCGTAAGTGTGTGCCATAGGCAGCATACAGACGATGTTATCGCCGGAATGGATAAAATCCAGGTTGTCGTTTGCAAATTTGGTGTTCGACCACAAACTTCTGTACGGAATCATCACGCCTTTGGGGCTGCTTGTTGTGCCCGATGTGTAGTTGATAACTGCCAATTCTTCCGGCTTATCGGTTCTAAAGGCAACATCGTTTACAAAAAATCCTTTTTCGTATTTTACGTCGAAGTGCGAGAAAGCGTTTGTTACAAAAATTTTCAGTTCTTTAGAAGTAACTTTCAGCAGCGAAAAATTGTCGAGTGAAAAAACCGTGTCCACTTTCGGAATTTTGGTCTCATCCGTTTCGTTCCAGATACTTTCGTCCACAAAAAACATTTTCGAATCGGAATGATCCACAATGTATTGCACGCTGCCTTTGTCGAATTCGTGCAAAATGCTCACCGCTACAGCGCCATAAGAAAGAGCGGCGAAGAAAGCGATAGCCCAATTGGCGGAGTTTTTTCCACAAATCGAAATTTTATCGCCCCGCTGAATACCGGCCGAACTAAAGAATTCGTGAAGTTTGTCAATTTCAAGGGCAAAATCCTTGTAATAAAACGTGTTACCCTGAAAATCGGTCATGGCGGGTAAATTCCAATGGTTTCGGATGCTTTTTTCTATCAATCCGAGAAAAGAATTCTGATTCATTATTGTTACCTCTTTGTTTTAATTATTGAAACAAATAAGTTAATGGATTGTTTGTTTGGATTTATTATAAAAAAGTGTCAATTTTCTGCTATTTACGATAAAATTATTAAATTTGTGATTCTAACAATCTCTTATTACTTCTTAATAATAATTTATCATTGAGTCTTCTAATTTTAATTAATCAAATTATTTATCAACAAATCAACCCTATGCAACAAAAAAAACTCAAAATGGGCATGATCGGCGGTGGCAATGACTCATTTATTGGTCCAATTCACCGTAGTGCGGCCTTTATGGATAACCTTATAGAGCTGGTATGCGGCTGTTTCAGCTCCAATCCCGAAGAATCAAAAGCATCCGGGAAGTCCTATTTTCTTCCGGAAAACCGAATCTACGTTGATTATCACGAAATGTTCGAAAAAGAAATGCAACTGCCGGAAGATGAACGAATGGATTTTGTAACTATTGTTACTCCAAACAAATGGCATTTCGAACCCGCCATGATGGCGCTGGAAAAAGGTTTCCATGTGGTTATCGACAAACCCATAACTTTCTCGCTGGAAGAAGCCAAAATACTTCAAAAGAAAGTAGAAGAAACCGGGCTTACACTGGCTCTCACGCACGTTTATTCCGGTTATCCGGCTGTGAAAGAAGCCAAAGCAAGAATTGCCGAAGGTAAAATCGGAAAGCTTAGAAGGGTTTACGTGGAATACACGCAAGGATGGCTGTCGAAAAGAATAGAGATCCTGGGCGGAAACAACGCCGGATGGCGCACCGATCCCGCCCGCACCGGAAAAGCCGGAACCATGGGTGATGTGGGAACCCATGCCTGGCACTTGGCCGAATACATTACAGGACTTAAGGTGGAGGAAATCTGTGCCGATCTACGAACATTCGTCGAAGGACGCCCCGTAGATGATGACGGAGCCGCGCTTCTGCGTTTCGAAAACGGTGTGGCGGGCGTATTGATGGCCACTCAAATTGCCACCGGAGAAGCCAACAATATCCGTGTCAGGGTTTACGGCGAAAAAGGAGGTATGGAGTGGCGCCAGATGGATCCGAACCGATTGATTTTGAGATGGGAAGATAGGCCGACGGAAGAGCTTTATATGGGCAGCAACGAATATATGAGCGATTTGGCCCGGTGGAACACGAGAACGCCCGCCGGCCATCCCGAAGGATTTATAGAGGCATTTGCCAACATTTACCGAAACTTCGCACTTACCGTTATGGCTAAAAGAAAAGGCGAAGCCCCGGATGAAAAAATGTTGGATTTCCCCACCGTTTACGACGGAGTTCGTGGAATGCAATTCGTGGAAACTATGGTGGCTTCGGGCAGCGCTCACGATAACAAATGGCAAAAATGGATTGATTAAATTGGTTTTTTAATAAAAAATAAATCGATATACAATTAAAAATTCATATATTTGCAGGCAAAACATATCTTTTTGTTTTACACTTATTTAAAAATATCAATTAAATAATTTAATTCACTAATTAAGAGATAGATGGCTAAATCTAAAAACATCTATGATACTCAGCACAAAAAAAACCGTAAAAAATTTCATCAGCGCAAAGGTTTTATTTTGTTGTTAGGTATTGCCATAGGCATAATTTTAATCGGAGCATTATATCAAACATCTGTGTATTTTTCCACCAACGAGTCGTGTATGATGTGTCACGTTCATCCTCACGCCGAAGAAAGCTGGAAATTGTCTGTTCACGTAAACAACGGGAGTGGCGTTATGGTCAACTGCGTTGATTGCCATCTTCCGCCAAAAGACGATACGTGGGCGCACTATACGGCTAAAGCCGCTTTGGGTATCCGCGACGTATGGGGTTTTATTACCAAGGACAGCGCCGATTTCGATTGGGACAAAAAATCGGAACTCGAACATGCCGTTAAATATATTCCCAACGAGTCTTGCGTTAAATGCCATCAGAATTTATTCCCTCAGGGAATTACCGACGACGGCATCACGGCGCACATGTATTACGACGAGAATCACGAAAAGTTAAACCTCCAATGCATCAGCTGCCACCTCGATGCCGGCCACTACAATCCCAACTATTCGCACGGACAAATGGTTGGCATACCCGGTTTTAAAGCCGGTGCGGCTGTTGATTCAAGCTCGTTCTTCAAAGAACCGGCCGTGATTACTGCTTTTGAAAACTATACGGAACAGATTCCGGGAACGCCCATTTCGTTTAATATGAAGGCTATACCCGGCGGCACTTTCACGATGGGAAGCTCGCCCAAAGAACCGTTCCACAAACCCGACGAAGCGCCGCAGCACGAAGTAACGGTAAGCCCGTTCTTTATGGCCGAAGTGGAAACCACTTGGGATCAATACTGGGCATTTATTGCAAATACTCTGACTGAAGGAAGAACTTCTCCCGAAGTAGTTTACGAAAATAACCTCAGGGCAATGGGAGTGGATGCCATTTCAGGCCCCACGGCGCCGTTCGGATTTCCCGATCAAGGTTGGGGTTCGGGCGACAGGCCGGCCATCACGATGACGCACTATGCCGCAGAAACATTCTGCCAGTGGCTGTCGCAGAAAACAGGCAAGAAATACCGTCTGCCCACCGAAGCCGAATGGGAATACGCTGCACGCGGAGGAACACAAACGCCATACTTCTTTACGGGAAGCCCCAAAGATTTCTCCGACGAAGGATTTATGCGACGATTCTTCCCCGCGAAAACAGACAGCATCAGCGCATTTGTTATCTACAGCAAAAACAGCGATAACCGCACACAGGAACCATCGCTGGTATTGTCCAATCCGTTTGGATTAAAGAATATGCTCGGAAACGTGATGGAATACACGGCCGACAAATACGACGAAGCCGCTTACGGAAAAAGAAGCGGAAATACGAATAATCCGTTGGTAACACAAGGAGAAGAGTGGGTGGTAAGAGGCGGAAGCTATCTGTCGGATGCTGCCGATGTTCGTTCTGCCGCACGTAGCCACACCCGGCATGACGACTGGTTAAAAACCGACCCGCAACAACCCAAAAGTATCTGGTGGTATTCCGACATAAAAGGCATCGGATTCCGCGTTGTGTGCGAACCTGACAGTTCAATAAATACAAAATAAAACTTTTCTAAAACAAATTTATAGACATGAAAAAAGAGAATAACTTATCAAGAAGGTCATTCCTGAAAAGCTCTGCAGTTGCAGGAGCGGTAGGAGTTATCGGTACCGGCACGACCGGATTTTTGACATCGTGCAGCGGCGGAGAAAAGAAAGGCGCCATTGTTCCGTTGAAAGAACCCGGAACGTATTATGTGCCTGAGTTAGTGGACCTGGCAACCGACGGAAAGGAACTGAAAGCCGGAGTAGTAGGTTGCGGAGGAAGAGGTTCGGGCGCGGCCATGAATTTCCTCAATGCTGCAAACGGTGTAACCATTGTTGCGTTGGGCGACGTATTTGAAGACAGGGTTAACGGCCTTGCCGATAAATTGAAAGCAGATAAGAACATCGATATTCCGGCCGATAAGCGTTTTGTGGGCTTAGATGCATACAAACAGGTTATCGACAGCGGAATTGATGTGTTGATCGATTGTACGCCTCCGTTTTTCCGTCCCGAGCATTTCAAATATGCTGTGGAACAAGGCAAGCACTGCTTCCTGGAAAAACCGGTTTGTGTTGATGCAGTAGGCTATCGCACGCTGATTGCCACCGCCAAACAAGCTCAGGCAAAAAACTTAAGCGTTGTTACCGGAACGCAGCGTCATCACCAACGCTCGTATGTTGAGTCGTACAAACAGATAATGAACGGACTTATCGGCGAAATTACCGGTGGTGTGGTTTATTGGAACCAAAGCATGTTGTGGTATCGCGACCGTCAACCGGCGTGGAACGATTTCGAATTTATGGTTCGCGACTGGGTAAACTGGAAATGGTTATCGGGCGACCACATTGTTGAACAACACGTTCACAATATCGACGTGTTTACTTGGTTCTCAGGCTTAAGACCGGTGAAAGCGGTTGCTTTCGGTTCGCGCCAGCGTCGTGTAACCGGCGACCAGTACGACAACTTCAGCGTAGATTTCACGATGGAAAACGGAATCCACCTGCACAGTATGTGTCGTCAGATTGACGGATGCGCCAACAACGTAAGCGAGTTTATCCAGGGAACAAAAGGTTCGTGGACAAGCCAAGGCGGCCACGTGATCAAGGATTTGGCCGGAAACGTAGTTTGGCAATACGACGGCGAAGCCGAAAAAGCCAATTTCAAACAAACCGACCCGTACACGCTGGAACACGTGAACCTGATCAACTGCATCCGCGGAAACAAACCCATCGAACAAGCTTCCGAAACCGGAGTGTCGAACATGGCAGCCATTATGGGACGCGAAGCGGCTTACACGGGACAGGAAACCAGTTGGGATACGATGATCGCTGCTCAACTCGATTATACGCCCAAAGATTTGAATATCGGTAAAATGGATATGTCGGGATTCACCGTTCAGGTACCCGGCAGTGCGCAGAAATAAAAAATTGCTTTTAGCTATTGGCTTTTGGCGGTTGGCAATGTAGTTGAATATTGGAAAACTTATCGAAAAAAAACTTCAATAATTACTACAAACTCAATCGGCTCAACACAAAGCCAATAGCTAACAGCTAAAAGCCAATAGCTAAAAAATGACTATAGACAGAAGAAAATTCTTAAAAACATCGCTGGCCGGAGCCGCCGTTATCGGGGTAGGGAACTCGCTCTCGGCTGCAGGTTGCGAATCGAAAGGCGCACCCGTTTATCCCATTAAAGCCGAACTCAAAATATCGTTTCAGGAAGGAACCGCTCCCGGCGCCAACCTGAACGAGAAGTTCGATTTTATGGAAAAACACGGCGTTGTTGGTTTCGAGCCTCACGGAAGAGGAATGAAAGCCAGAATGCAGGAGTTCAAAGATGCGTTGAAAGGGCGAAACATAAAGGTTAGCGCTATTTGCGCCGGTTTTGAAGGATTTATTCTTTCTACCGATCCCGCAATCCGCAAAAAATGCCGCGATACGATGGAGGAACTCATTATTCTGGGCGGTGAACTCGGCTCCACGGGAGTGATTATTGTTCCGGCGTTCAATTCGCAGGTTCCCGTAATGCCGCACACGCAGGAAACGCGCGACTTTTTGTGCGAGCAGTTTAACGAAATGGGAAATACGGCACAGAAATACGGCACAACCGTTATTCTGGAACCGCTTAACCGCCGCGAAGCGTTTTATCTCCGTCAGGTTGGCGATGCGGCTTCCATTTGCCGCGATATCGACAACCCTGGTGTAACCTGCCTGGGCGATTTTTGGCACATGACGTGGGAAGAAACCTGCGACATGGCAGCGTTCCTATCGGCCGGAAAATACTTGCAACACGTGCACATGGCCAGCCGCAAACGCCGCAGTATGCCGGGCGAAGACGGCGAAGCCGATAATTACGTGAACGGTTTTAAAGGCCTGAAATTGCTTGGATACGACAAATACGTCAGTTTCGAGTGCGGCCTGCAAGGCAAACGCGAAGAGGCTGTTCCCGC
>CAKTUP010000066.1 GCA_934621705.1 uncultured Petrimonas sp. | reverse complement strand
GTTACCGGCAGCTGTAAAACACGGAATAAACATTGTAAATAACAGTACTGTTACGCTGGTGTTGTACGACAAAGACAAAAACGGCGCCCGAAAAGATTTCGCACACGTTATCGGAGATTTCAACAACTGGACATTGAGCAACGACGAGAAATCGCAAATGTTCCGCGATGATGCTGCCGGCGTATGGTGGATTACTCTTTCGGGATTAGATGCTACGAAAGAGTACGCTTTTCAATATTACGTGGGAAAAACGGGCGAAGAACCCATCCGGCTTGCCGATGCGTATAGCCGTAAAATTCTCGACCCCGACAATGATAAATACATTTCGTTGTCCACGTATCCCGAAAACAAAACTTATCCCGCGAAAGGTGCGGTGGGAATTGTTTCTACTTTCAAAATCCAACCCGATGCGTATAACTGGCAAGTTACCAACTTTAAAACGCCGGCCGTCGATAATCTGGTTATTTACGAAATGCTTTTCCGCGATTTCACACCATCCGGAGATATCAACGGCGCGTTGGCAAAATTGGATTACTTGAAATCGCTTGGCGTAAACGCCATCGAGCTGATGCCCGTACAGGAGTTTGACGGAAACGACAGTTGGGGTTACAATCCCGCGTTTTTCTTCGCGATGGATAAAGCCTACGGCACCGACAAGATGTACAAACAATTTATCGATGAGTGCCACAAACGCGGAATGGCAGTGATTTTCGACGTGGTGTATAATCACGCCACGGGCGCCAATCCGTTTGCCAAAATGTGGTGGAATTCAACAGCTAATAAAACGGCAGCAAACAATCCCTATTTCAATGTGGATGCGCCGCACCCGTTTAGTGTATTCCACGATTTCAACCACAGCAATCAATTAGTGCGTGATTTTGTAAAACGAAATTTAGAATTTTTATTGGATGAATACAAAATTGATGGGTTTCGTTTCGACTTAACGAAAGGTTTTACACAAAAAAGCAGTTCCGAAAGCACGGCAGGCAATTACGATGCTTCGCGCATAGCGATTTTGAAAGATTATAATGCCACCATAAAAGCCGTAAAACCTGACGCATTGGTTATTCTGGAACATTTTGCCGATAATCAGGAAGAAACGGAACTCGCCAACGCAGGAATGATGGTTTGGCGAAATAATAATGAAGCTTTTATGGAATCAGCGATGGGATGGAAAGATAAAACAAACTTCAATCCTGTTTATTACGGAACTTCATCACGCCCTGCAAACAGTTTGGTTTCGTATATGGAAAGTCACGACGAAGAGCGTGCAGCCTACAAGCAATCGCAATGGGGTAATGGAATTTTAAAAACAAACCTCAAAGCCCGAATGTCTCAGTTAGGCAACAACGCCGCCTTCTTCTTCACCGTTCCCGGGCCGAAAATGCTGTGGCAATTCGGTGAAATGGGATATGATTATTCTATCAATAGCAATTTAAGTGGAAACATCAGTGAAGATTACCGAACATCAAAAAAACCAATAAAGTGGGAATACTTAGACGATGTTGAGCGCAAGAAACTGCACGAAACTTACACCAAACTCATCAATTTCCGCTTCAAACACAGCGAGTTGTTTACTTCTACCGCCACGTTGGATTGGAAAGTAACGCCCGCATTTTGGGACAACGGCCGTTTCCTCACGCTTTCATCATTTGGCAATAGCAAACAAGTTGTTGTTGTCGGTAATTTCACGAATGAAACCATTAACGCATCAACCACTTTCCCGAAAACAGGAACATGGTACAATTACATGAACTCATCCGAAACAGTAAACGTAACCTCAACTACAATGAGTGTGTCCGTTCCGGCAAACAGTTTCAAAATGTATTCAACCTTTGCGCCGTAAGAAAAAAGTTTGCGTGTTAAAAACTAAATATTATCTTTGTAACATCATTTCTAAACCACAGCAAAATGAAATCAATTGCAATAATATACGGTTCGAGCACGGAAAATACGAAGAACGCAGCGTTAAAAATCGCCGAATATCTTTCGGATTATTCTCCAACGTTGTACGACGTTTACCACGGCGAAGAAGAGCCTTTTCTCACGCACGATGTGCTTATCCTCGGCGCTTCCACCTGGGGCATTAAGGATTTGCAGGACGATTGGTCGGATTTTTACCACACGTTCGAAAAACTGGATTTAACGGGAAAAATAGTGGCGCTGTTCGGGCTTGGAGATTCGTTTATTTACCCCGATTCGTTTGTTGATGCCATAGGCATTGTGTACGAAACCTTGGTTGAAAAAGGATGCACGATTATCGGCCACGTTTCGCCCGAAGGGTATCATTTCGATTATTCACGGGCATTGGTTAACGGTGTTTTCGTAGGCTTGCCGCTGGACGACGATAACGATTCCGAACTTACCGACGAACGCATAAAAAACTGGGTGGAATCGCTGAAAGAACATCTGAATTAGATGTCAGATTTCAGACCGCTTCGTTGACAGACATTTCAGACAGAACAATGTTTAACAGTCTGATATATAATGTCAAACATATCAGTCCACACCAATTACAATATAACTCCATATCCTTTCGGTATGGAGTTTTTTATATCTTTTTGCTACTTATGTTAAGAAAATCTGCATGAAATATGAAGTAATTTTGTACTTTTGTAAAATCAAAAAATACTAATATGAAACCTAAAAACATCACCCTCAACGTTCAATCCGAAGTTGGGAAATTAGAAGCCGTGCTGATGCATTATCCCGGCGCCGAAGTGGAAAACATGACTCCCAAAAACGCTCAACGCGCGCTCTACAGTGATATTCTTAACCTCTCCATCGCTCAAAAAGAGTATGACCAGATTTTTGGCGTGCTCAACAAAACATCCACCGTATATAAAGTATCGGATTTGCTGACGGGCGTGTTGGAAGATAATTTGCGGAAGCAATCGCTCGTAACCGAGATTTGCCGGCGCGAACAAGTGGAAAATTACATAGATTATTTGTTGGACTTATCGCCCCAACACCTGGCCAGGATACTGATCGAAGGGCTTCCCATCCAAATAAATACATTGACTGATTTTCTTCGCGAAGAATATTACGCCCTCAAGCCGCTCTATAATTTTTATTTCACCCGCGACGCGTCGGCGATTATCGGTAACAACGCTGTAATCTGCAAAATGGCCAACAACGTGCGCCTGCGCGAATCGCTGATAATGGATGCCATTTACAAAAGCGGACTGTTTTTCGACGGAAACATAATAAACACTTACGACCTCTCGCACAACAACCCCAACGTAATTATCGAAGGCGGTGACTTGCTGGTTGCCAGAGAAGATATTTTATTGATCGGAAGCGGCGTGCGAACCAGCACCCAGGCCATCGACCTGCTGGTACAGCGACTTTGCGCCAACGACAAAAAGAAAAAGCATGTTATTGTGCAGCAATTGCCCGAATCGCCGGAGTCGTTCATCCACCTCGATATGGTTTTCACCTTTCTCGATTACAACAAGGCAATGATTTATAAACCGCTTATTCTGGACAACTCACCCTATCAGACCGTGCATATGCAGATCGATAACGGAAAAGTAAGCAAAATCTCATCGGTAAGTAATATCCCAAGCGTGCTCAAAAAGCTGGGTATGGAAGTGGAACCGGTTATCTGCGGCGGAAAAGCCGACGACTGGGATCAGGAACGCGAACAATGGCACAGCGGAGCCAACTTCCTGGCTATTGCGCCCGGAAAAGTGCTTTCGTATGCCCGAAATATTCATACGCTCGACGAGCTTAATAAAAATGGTTTCGAAATAATTCCCGCCTGGGATGTTATTGACGGAAAATATAACCTTGAAGCGTCAAAGAATTGTGTTATCACCATCGACGGATCAGAACTCCCGCGCGGCGGCGGCGGCCCCCGATGTATGACGATGCCGTTGAAAAGAGAATAACGGGAGACGAAGCCTGTGGCTTCGTTATTTATACGGGGTTAAAAACCCCGTGTCCCGATTAATATCACAAAATCTTCTTAATCTCTCTCAACGTTTTTACGGTATGTGTCGGTTCAAAATCCTCGGCAGGAACATTGGCCGGATTGAACCAGATTTGCGCGATTCGGCTGTTTTTTGCCCCTACAATATCAGCGTCCCAACTGTCGCCTATCATCAGCGTTTCTGCGCGGCGGGAGTTGGTATTTTTAAGCGCATGGGTAAAAATATCGGGATGTGGTTTATTGGCCCCCGCATCTTCCGAAAGAATAATTTTATCGAAATAGGGACGAAGTCCGGAGTTTTCTATTTTCTTGAACTGCACTTCCCGAAAGCCGTTGCTGAGAATGTGCATCCGGTATTTGGGCTGCAAATAATCCAACAGTTCCATCGTTCCGTCAATCAGTTTTGTTTTTCGGGTGGTGCGCTCCAGAAAATCATCGCTTAGCGATTTGGCATATTCAGCATCATCAATCCCAAATTTTCTTACCGGCACCAAAAAACGCTCCACAATCAACTCCTCTTTCCTGATTTCTCCCAATCGGTACAGATTCCACAAATGGTGGTTGCTGGGCATATACACGTTGTAATAATCGTCGAACGTGGGATAAAATTGGTTGTAACCATAATCTAAATAAATTTCTTCGAGACATTCCTTGCCATTCTGGTGAATATCCCAAAGCGTATCGTCCAAATCGATGAAAAGGTTTTTGTAGGCCATATTTTAAACTAAGTAGAGACGTGGCGTGCCGCGTCTCTACATTTTATCGGGTGTATAAATAATTCTTTAAAGCGTTCAAATGAAAAATTCGCACAAACGAAAAGACGAAAAGTATTAAACTTCTAATCCTGCTGTTTTTACGATATTAATAAGTTGAGAATCGTCACCGGAATAAAATCTGTTCTTCGAAACCACAAAAGGCTCTATTTTCGCATTAATTATTCGCGTCAAGCTCCAAATCTTTCCGGTAGTATAGTCATCTCCAGCCTCGTCTGTTACAATCATCACATCAATATCGCTAACGGCAGAAGTATCGCCGGTAAGCTGGCTTCCGTATATAAATGCTTTATCTACAGAAATTCCCTCCGATTTCAACAGCGAAATATAACTTTTCACCGATTCTATAATGTTTTTTTTAACCATTCGAATAATTGTTTGGTTTGCTGAATATAATTTTGAACAGTTTCGATGGAAGGTACATCGGGATTGTAATCGGGATACCTGCCTTCCAATTGATATTTCATTAAAATGCCTAAAAACACGTATTCATCTTCTGAGAAATTCAACATCGCTTTTTCATTCAGGAAAAACAAGTTGTGAGATTTAGGTGCATATTCTCCTGTTTGCTTTACAAAATGAGCTTTAATGGCTTTTTCAATCGTCAAGTGACAAAAGAAAAGACTGTGAAGAAGCCTTTTCTTAGTCATCAGGATTTCTGCCGTTACCAAATCGTCCTCGGCGGTTGTAATCCAGTATTCTGTTTGTTTTTCTATATTTATCAAAACCGGAAACTTCTTAACTTACCTCAATGATCAAATATTTGGTGAGGCTCCAAAACCGTTGCGTATCGGTAATCTGGAAAGTGAGATTATCGTTGGCGCCTTTCACAAATTCGTAAGTCCCTTCGGGATGGGTTGACCAAAGCTTGGCTTTTGGTGCGTACAACGGAATTTCAGTAACGTTGCGAACATCGATTTGCAGGAAATAATCTTTGTTGAACGTGTCCTGCATTACTTTGGTAGATTTCAGGAATCCGCCCGAAAGGATTTTTTGTTCCTTCAGTTCGTTGGCGGTGCCGAATACGTAATACGCCGTGTGCAGCGATTTGTCCTGTTCTTTGATGGTGGTGGATTGCTCTTCGGCGTGTTGAGCCAATTCGCTTATGTCGCTCGATAGCTGCGCAATGGTTTCATCGCGTTTGGCCAGTTCGCCCTGCAACGTAACCAATCTGGCCGAGCTCTCCTGCATTTCGCGGTTCAACCGGTCGATGGTGGTTTGCATCGATGCCACCTGCTTGCTGCTTCCGGCGTATTTTTTGTTAAGATCGGCCAGTTGCGCTTTGTTTCGTTTCAAAATCTCCTGGATCATCTGGAAATTGTCGTTTACCCTTTTCTTGGTAGTCTGGCTCATTTCTCCGCCTTGTGCAGACTGCGTGGATATGTATTTCTCCGCTTCGCGTATTTTATCGAAATTGGCTTCCACTTCGCTGATCACAGCCATCATTTCCTGCGTTTCGGCATCCGATGTTTTCAAAACCGCGGCCAATGAATCACGTTCGGCCTGCAGTTGCTTGTATTCGTCGGTTTCGGTGGGTTTCTTTCCCAAATTAGTGCAAGAAAATAAAATTCCGGCACCGAGTAATAAAATGAATACTTTTTTCATAATTCAATTTCTTATTTGTTTATATTAAACGATTTTAGTTCAAAAATGTTTGGGGTTGACGGGGTAAAGCCCTGAATTACTCAGAACTCTGAACTGATAACTCAGAACTATTATTATTTTTATTTTCCTTCTACTATTATCACAAATTCGCCTTTGGGTTCGTTGGCAGTAAAATGTGTTGTGAGTTCTGATAGGGTTCCGCGAACGGTTTCTTCGAACATTTTGGATATCTCGCGCGATACGGAAGCATTTCTGCTTTCTCCCAGAAACTCGGACAGTTGCGTGAGCGTTTTTACTACCCGATAAGGCGATTCGTAAAAAACCATCGTCCGCGATTCTTCCGAAAGTTCTTTCAACCGGGTTTGGCGGCCTTTTTTCTGCGGCAAAAAGCCTTCGAAACAAAACCGATCGTTGGGCAGCCCCGACATCACCAGCGCCGGCACAAAAGCCGTGGCTCCGGGCAAACACTCCACCTCAACACCTTCTTGCACGCAAGCTCTCACGAGCAGAAATCCCGGGTCGGAAATGGCCGGCGTGCCGGCGTCGGAAATCAGCGCGATGGTTTCACCCGCTTTTATCCGTTCTGCAACGTGTGTTGCCGTTTGATGCTCGTTGAACTTATGGTGCGATTGCATACGGGTTTCAATGCCGAAATGTTTCAGCAAAAATCCGCTCGTGCGCGTATCTTCCGCAAGAATCAAATCACAATTTTTCAGCACGTTAATCGCTCTTAACGTTATGTCTTCCAGATTTCCGATCGGGGTCGGCACCACAATTAATTTGCCCATAATCCAGTTGTGACTCTATTGTTATTCGGCTGTAATTCAATAGTTATTGGTTGTGGCGTTGAATAATTTACCACCACGATTAATTACGTGCACGAAGTGAGCAAATAACAATTGAATAACGCGAAGCGAATTACCTTTACTCGAAACCTTTTTTCAAAAGTTCCAAAAAACTTTTCACTCTCTCATCTTTAAAATCCCACGATGTATTCTCCCGCAAATACCGCTCCGTATCCGCGTAATTGTCGAAAGCGTTGAGCCGGAGCATCATCGAGTTCATCGCTTCGCGATCGTTATCGAATAATTCGCGCTGGTAATAAAAACGATCGTTCAGGCTCAGGCTGCGTTTCACATCCAATTTCGCCGGCGGTGCCTTGATAATGTCGTTTACCGACCGAATTATCGGCTTTTCCTCATCAGCCTCAACCTCACTCACCACAGAAATTTCTTCAACAACAACTTCTTCTTTTTTCGGCTCTATATTTCTGGGATTGGTGTACGTGGGCAAGGCAATGCCGTCGGCATAAGCGTTTCTGCGGACAATTTTCTCTTCCTCTACGATCTTTTCGGTTTCTTCCGAAAAAACCTGCTCTTCAACGTCGATAATTTCTTCAGGTTCGTTAATTACCGTTTCAATGCTTTTTTCCTCATAATCAATCGGTTTCGTTTCTTCAACCGATTTTCGATTTTCGGTTTCCGAGAGAAAAAACACCAGTTTTTCCATCTGCCGCTTCATATCTTCTATCTGAAGCATTTCCAGTTCGTGAAGCAGGCTCATTACCTCCTGCCCTCTTTGAAACGCGTCGCGAAAAAAGGAGAAAGAAACCGTTTCTTCTTTTTTAATGGCCGAAACCTTTGCTTCAAGGCTTTGCAAGTGTTGAAGCAGTTTGTCGATATATTCGTTTTTCTTTTCCAAAACTTCTTTTCATATTAAGCACCTGCCGGTTTGGAACCGACTGATACCGATACTTTATCGGCACAAAAGTAGTAATTATTTGTTTTGTTCGATAAAATCGTTCGGTAAATTCACAAGATATAACATTTGCGAACTTCTTGTTATTGAAGTGTAAAGCCAGCGGTAGAAATTATCGCCCATGTACGATTCGTTGACATAGCCGATATCCAAAAACACGTTTTTCCACTCTCCGCCCTGCGCTTTGTGCGCCGTAACGGCATAGCCGTACTTAACGAGCAAGGCGTTGAAATACGGATTTTCCTTCACTTTTTTGTACCGGTCGCCTCTGCGCGAAATATCGGCGTAGTCTTCCATAACGGCGGTGAAAAGTTGATCGTTTTGCTGGCGCGTCAAACCCGGGACTTCGGTGTGAAGGCTGTCGAGATTGATTTTCGCTTCAAATTCCACACCGAAATCGTTGTGGCGAAGCAACACAGTGCAAAACCTGAAACCGTACATCGTTTCCTGACGCCGCACGCGAACCACTTCCACAAACTCGCCGTTGGCTAAGAAATCGATATTTTCGATATCGTTTGCCCAATGGTAGTTGTTTTTGGTAATCATCAGCAAATCGCCTGTCGAGAGTTCTTCCTCGCGATATAGCACCGTATTGCGGATGCCCATATTGTAGGCGTTTACCCGTTTGTTGGAGCGCGAGATCACGATGGTTTCTTCCACGCCGTCACGATTATAAGCCGTAGAAATTGCATCGATAAGTTCGTTTCCGGTTATCTTTTTCACATCGTCAAAAGCGGTAACGTTCAGTTTCGGGAAATCGATGGTATTGTTGTATTGCAGGGCATTTCGTAACTTGGTTGCATTCACTAAAATCCCCGATTTTTCCGATTGGCGCACAATCTCGGTTAGCGTGCAGGAAATGACTTCGAAGAAGAAAGATTCTATCGTTTTTTCGTCGAGCGCCGGGCTGAATTCCTGCTGCACGGGTGGTAGCTGAGCGGTATCGCCGATGAGCAGTAATCGGTTTCCCTCGCCCGTGTAAACATATTCCATCAAATCATCAAGCAGACGCCCCGAGCCAAAAATGGAGAACTCGCCGTTATCGTTGCTGATCATCGATGCTTCGTCCACCAAAAACAGCGTATGTTTATGCTTGTTCTCCGCTAACGAAAAATTCCCCGGGCCTTCCGTAAACTTATCCATCCGGTAAATTTTCTTGTGAATGGTAAACGCGGGCTGATCGGCATACGCCGAAAAGACTTTCGCCGCGCGTCCGGTAGGCGCCAGCAAAACGGTTTTCTGATTGAATTGCGACATTGTCTTAACCAGGCTACCGATAAGCGAAGATTTTCCGGTTCCTGCGTATCCTTTCAGCAAAAAGACCTGATTATTTGTTCGCGAGTAAAGAAAATCAACTATCTTTGCAATCGCAGAGCGTTGATCGGCAGTAAAATCGAAAGAGAAATTTTCGGTGATTTTCTCGATAAAGTACCGATTAATCATTTTTTTGAGTTATTTTTGCCGTAAATGTAGCACATTTATTATTCTTTTTCTAAATTTGTACTCTAAAATCAAAAATATAAAAATTAAAACTCAATAAAAAATTTAAAAAACGAACATCCATGAAAGTTGTAGTAAGAGTGCTTTTAGTAGCAGCCATAATTCTTTTGGGCTACCTTAGCTGGGAAAGTATCCAAGGAATGGAACGTTTTAATAAGGAAGTAGATCGCCGCGACAAAGCAGTAATTCAACGTTTGGTTGATATACGCACCACGCAGGTTGCTTATCGTACGCAGAAAGGTTCATACGCCACTGACTTCAACGAACTGGCCGACTTTATCAAAACCGGCAGAGTGGCTTCAATCGCCAGATCGGGTGATCTTACCGAAGCGCAATTGGAAGCCGGAATGACCGAAGCAAAAGCAATGAGCATTATCCGCACCGGAGACGAAAAAGCGATCCGTGCTGCAGGCTTGTGGGATGAAAGCAAAAATGCTCCTCAGCTTATGCGTGACTCTATCTATGCTCCTGCTGCCGAAGTACTTTTCCCGAACAGAAGAATCAATCCCGATTCATTGGCCTTCGTTCCTTTTGGCGGAGGTGTTAAATTTGAAATGGCGGTGGATTCTCTAACTACTGCCTCGGGGTATCCGATACAGGTTTTTGAAGCGAAAACTCCTTATTCTGCTTATTTGAACGATCTGGATAGAAAACTAGTGGGTCAGAAAATTCAGGAAGTTCTGGATCGTCCGGGCGACAGATATCCGGGTATGATGGTAGGCTCACTTCAAGTTGCTAACAATAACGCCGGTAACTGGGAATAATTGTCGGCAGTAAATACTGCGCAAGTTATGTTTTTACCGGAAAATATTGATTTAGCTCAATCCGAAAAGTATATTTTATCCATTCGGCTAACGCCGGATGGATTTTCTTTTTGTATATTTTCGCCGTCCGACAAATCTATTTTTCATTACCATTCAACTGTTTTCAGCAAGAACCTGCCGGCAATCGAAAACATTAAAAAAACTTTTTTCGAAGTAAACTTTTTCACGCACCCTTTCCGAAAAACGTTGGTTACGGTTGTTTCTCCAAGGTTTACCACAGTTCCCCACGCTTATTTCGACAAGGCCATAGGCAACGATATTTTTGCCTTTAACTTTCACGGAAACAGCGGAAAAGTGCTGAGTAATCACGTTGCCGAGAGTTTCTGTCATGTTCTTTTTGATGTGGACGAAGAAATTTACTCGTTCCTGAGCAGAAACCTGTGGAATCCTTCATTCTTCAGCTATAAAAGTCATCTTCTTCCCTTTTTCTCAACACACAGAGTGGAAAACGGACAAAACCGGTGTTTTGTTGATTTTCACGACAACCTGGTTTCCGTAACATGTTTTTCGGGCGATAAATTATTGTCGTCCAACGCATATTTGAACAACGACAAGTTTGACGCGTTATACAATATAGTAAACGTGTGGGAAAAACAACAGTTAGACCAAAATTCCGATTTGCTGATCCTTTCGGGAAATTTAGCAGACAACAAAGAAAGCATCGATACGCTGAAAAAGCTTATTAAAAATGTGGAAACGTTGAAATTAGATGCTCCCGAAAATTACGGTTATATTCCCACCGATGTGTTGCTGGCAGTGGGC
>CAKTUP010000065.1 GCA_934621705.1 uncultured Petrimonas sp. | reverse complement strand
GTTTTACCCGTTTTCAACTCCGTAACCTGCACACCTACCGATGCGTGTTTAAGAGCAGGGTTGTTGACGAATTGCTGAATGGCGGTTTGGGAATATGCCAACGCGGCAAGAAAGAAAAATACGGATAAAATAGCTATTTTTTTCACTTGTTTGATGTTTTACTTTTCACAAAAATAAGAAAAAAACGACAATCGCCGAGTTATTTCAGCAATTCATCTACCCTCACAAATTCATAACCCCGTTTTTTCAATTCTTTAATTAAACTTTCCAGGTGATTGTAAAGTTTATCCGTTCGTTTCGGGTCGGTGCCGATGTGTATCAAGAGCAGAAAGCCGTTTAAGTTGTTTTTTTCCTCATAAGACAGGATATTATTGTAAATTTCTTCCGATGAGCGGTAGTTTTTCATATCGGGCGTGGTGTAATCGGCATTGGAAGTGGTTCCGGGCGTGAAATTCACGATTTGAACGCCCATCAGTTTTGCCCAGTCGCTGATTTGCTGATTGTACCATTCGTATGGTGGCATAAAATATCGTGGTTCGGGAATTTTCAATCTCGCTTTTTGCATAGCGGAGTAATTATCGTTCAAATCTTTTTCGAACTCATCTTTCGATACCAATGTTTTGCTGCGATCTTCCCAATCGGCGTACAGCAAGTGTTTATCGGAATGAGGCGCCAAATAATATCCGTTTCTTTGGAGATTTCGGGTTAATGAAGCATATTTTCGATAGAAATCGCCCGTGAGGAAAAAACTGCCTTTCACACGTTGTTTTTTCAGGGTTTTCAGAATAGTATTGCCGCCATCGGCAAATTCGTGTCCGGTAAAAACCAACGCGATTTTCTTTTCGGTGGGATTGCCTCTTACGATTCCACCCAATACTTTTTCGGGTTGCGTAGTTTGAGAAACCGAAAATCGCCGGACACATTTATTTTCCGCAGCAAACGCCACAATAAGAGTAAGAAAAAATATGGCTGTATACTTGATCATTTTACAGGAGATTATTTTGAATTTGCAAGATAGAAATTTTTCTCAAAAAAGAAAAGAGCAACTCCGTTTGAAGTTGCTCTTTGTTGAAAACAATTTAAAAGTTTTTAATTCCAGCCCGGAGTCTGAGTTAATGTGTATCCTTTATCTTTATATTGGTCAATTTGCGCTCTTCCGATAGGTGCTAAATAAACCTTATCGTCAAACGCTTGCCTGTCTGTACCTTTCTCAATCATGTAATAGCCTACCATTTCATCTCCGTTGGCGCCGTTATAGGTAACTATCGTTCCATCGGCTTTTTTCACTCTCAATAAGCCTTCTTTTTCTCTTACCAGTTGAGAGGGAAGTTCTTCCTTAATGTTTATCCACAAGCCGGATAGATTGTCGGGATAATCTGTTGCACTCATATAACGGATTTTCTTCCAGCGTTTGATATCCAATAAACGGGAATATTCGAACACAAATTCCATTCTTCTCTCGCGCCTGATCTCCCAAATTAAAGCAGGAACGTCAGTATCGCGATCGGGATCATCGGGAAGTAAGGTCAAACTCATCGGAGCCGTTTTTTGAACACCTTTTGCAATGGCTACTGCATCCAAGGGCCTGTTTCTGATTTTGTTGATCGATTTATCGATATCGGCCTGTGCAACTGCCGCTCCTCCCATCGTAGCCAATTCGGCTTTGGCTTCAATCCAGTTCAGAAGCACTTCGGAATACCGCATTACCGGAGCATCGTTTGTATTTGTGTTGCTTCCGTACATGGGAGGAATATTGCCCGAATTCCAAAAAGAGGGTCCCGTTCTGTCGATAAACTTGCTTGCATACAGCAATGTTGCGGACTGAACTTTGGGTACATCCTGAAAAGTGGCTTCGAAACGCGGGTCGCGCGTCTTTACCATATTACGCAGGTTTAGAGAATCGGCAAATTCAACCGATGATAATTTATAAGGCTGCCCATCCGTACAGATGAATGATTTTGCCAGCGATAAATTAGGAGCGGGAATTTGGCTCTCATATCCGTTTGAATAGGAGGCTACGTGATGGGTAACATTTTGTGCAGCATCGTAGTGCCGATACATCAGCATCTCTTTGTTGCCTTTTAAATCTTGCGAACCGAATAAACTCCGGAAATCGGTAGTAATGTCGTATTTTCCGCTGTTTATAACGAAATCACCGGCTTCGACAGCAAATTGCAGGTATTTTTGTGCTCTTGCATTATCGTTTTTATGATATTTCTGCCAGGTTCCCTCAAATAACATAATGCGCGAAATAAAACCCGCAACTATGTATTTATTCAAAACATTATCACCGTCGTTTAATCTAACATTTTCGTATGCATATTTTAAATCGTCGTAAACGCGATCCATTACTTCACCGCGCGGTGTTCTGTCTTTATACATCTGGGCGTGATCGTCCGGCTCAAACGTTGCTTCGTAATAAGGCACATCGCCAAAAACGCTAACTAACCTGTGATATTCAAACCCTTTAAAGAATCTGGCCACTCCCATCCAGTGTTTATACGTTTCGTCACTTAACAACGGTTTGGCAATATTTTCAATTCGATCTATAAAGAGGTTCGATTTTCTAACCCAGGCAAAATTCCAGTTTGGCCCTGCGTATTGTATTAACATATCGGGCGTTTCAGACGTACTTCCCCTACTTGAAGGCGCACTGGCCTCAAAATTCGATTGAACATTCGTGTTGGAGAAATCGTCGCTGAAATAATATCCTCTCAGAGGCGCATAAGCTACTCCCCATGTGTTGTTGTATCCAACAAAATAATTGACGTAAAACCCATTGGAGAATAGTCGGAGATCGGTTTCGTTTCTCCAGTATGTATCGTCGTTCATATCGTTCAACTGCGGTCTGTCAAGCACATCGGAACAACCGGTAATCAACAAAGCCACGAACAATAGGCTGCTTAATAGTATATTCTTTTTCATTTTTCCTCAATTTAAAAATTAATCTGTAATCCAACCGATGCACTCTTGAATGTAGGCGTGCCTATCCCTGTTCTGCCCAAGTTGTAATTGGTTTCGTTGAACATGGAGTATCCCGAAATTGATTCCGGATCAATGGGCAACCCATTTAATTGATCAAAAGTTATGAAGTTTTCCAGAGAAACATAAATACGCGCTTGTTTCAGCATAATCCTATTCAATACGCTTGAAGGAAGATTATAGCCAACGGTGATGTTTTTTATTCTCAAATATGACATGTCCAGTAAGTATTTTGACTGAACCTGCATATTATTTCCGGTGTTGCTCCCTGCTAAGTTGTATGGTGCGGGATAATAGGCATTTGTTCTGTCAGGCCTCCAGAAGTCGCCTGCAATAGCCTGAGGCATAGCGCCATCCGAAGCGTGAAAACCGGGTATTGCCAAGAAACCAACTCCCCATATTTGTCTGCTTCCTACACCTTGCAGGAATATAGAAGCATCCACTCCGTGCCAATCTGCTCCTAAACGCAATCCATATTCAAAACGGGGTGTTGAATTACCAATTATTTCTAAATCACCGTGATCGTCCAGCAAACGGCTTCCGGCATCTATTTCTCCGTCTCCGTTCAAATCAACAAATTTTACGTCACCGGGTCCGAAAAAGAAATTCGAATTGTTTTGCAGGAAAGGCTGATACACCGGTTTTCCGTTGGCATCCGAAAGTTTATTCGCCGTTCTTCCGGCGTACTTTTTACTTTCGTTTTCCGTTAGTGTTATACGTTGAGGATTACCGTTTGCATCCAACACAAAATCTTCTTTCTGATACAATCTGTCTGTTCTGTATCCCCAAATTTCACCGTATTTTTTACCAACATACCATCCGTCAACGCTTTGTGTGTCGCCATATTTTAATATAGTAGTTACCGCGTCTGACAACGTTCCCATGATATTGATTCCGAATCCGTTTTCGAACCGGTGATTATAATCAAGCGCAATTTCCCAACCGTTTGTTTTCATTGAGCCGTAGTTTCCTTTCGGCGCTCCTGTACCAAAGGTAAGAGAAACACCTTCGCCCGGCACAATCATATTCTTGGTGTCTCTGCGATAAAGATCGAAAGTAATACCCAGAGAATTATTTAAGAGACGAAGATCGACTCCAAAATTCGTACTTTCCAAATCCTGCCAGGTTATATTCCTAACAACTGCCGCAGGCGTACCAACTGCCACAGCTTTTGGGCCTCCCGGTTCGAGCCAGTTGGATTGTGCTGTATTCATTGATGGCACATACAGTCCACTCGGAACAGTTTGATCGCCGATCATACCCCAGGAACCTCTGAGTTTCATGGATGAAACCACCGGAAGTATCCATTGCATCCACGGCTCTTCTGTTACACGCCATCCCGCAGAAAACGACGGGAACCAACGCCACCAAAGCCTGGACGGAAATTTGGAACTGCCATCGTAGCGAAGGTTTCCTTCCAGCAAGTATTTATCGCGAAACGCGTAATTAATACGCCCGAAATAACCCAATTGTGCTTCCCAATAAGTATTACCGCCGGAAGTCATTGTGCCTACGGCTTTTCCGAATTGAGGATCAGTAATATCGGCCAGATCTGTTTGCTGCGACCAGTTATTTTTACCATCGTAGGCAACCCGATTCATCCCCAGCATAAATTTGAAAGCATGATCTTCTTTCAGATTCAGGTTGTATGTAGTGAACAAGTTCAGTGTGTTGGTAACGCCGGTCAGTACATTTCTGTACACGTGGTCGGGGTTGGCTCCGTGAGCGGTATATTCCGTTAATCCAAGCTGATAGGCGGGCATGGCATTTGCAGTGCCCGCTTGCACTTGCTCTCCTCTCTCGTTCACGTAAATTCTGTTTCCGCTTGCATCGTTAAAAGGTATGGCCCCACCCCACGCGTTTAGCGCGGTATATCGGGTTCCCAACCGGTTATTAATGTATGTTTCGTTGGCATTTGTAAAGTCGAAATCCAGCGTCCAGTCTTTCGTCAGATTCACAACAGCTCCTATATTTACGTTAAAGTACTTGTTTTCCTGATTGGCGGTATTTGCTTGCTCTGCTTCGGAAACCGGGCTGCGTATGGGTTGTCCGTTTTCGTAGCCCATGGGCTGAACCGGCCCCCAGCGGTATAAATACAGCCACGGGTCGGCAGTTGTGTTGTTGGTAATATAAGGATAGCGTTTATTCCGGTTCGAATAAATGGCTCCTGCCCTCAATGTAACGTATTTGCTCAGTTCCGTGCTTAATCTTAATGTTCCGTTATATCGGGAAAAATCATCGTGCTTGCCGGGTTTCATCATACCTGTCTGATAGAGATAACCCAATCCTACATTATACGTTGTTTTTCCGCTTTTGCCGTTTACCGATAGATCGTGATTGGTAGTGGGAGTCCATTCCTTTATCATATAATCGTACGGATCGTAGGTGCGAAGTCCCAATTTACGGTTGTTGGCATCAACATACCAGTCTCTTCCGTAAACCATAGGTTCTTCGGGACCCATTTTACCGTATGTATCGTGCCAGACTTTTGATCGCTCATAGCTGTCGCGCGTAATTTGCCAAAAAGCGCCCATTACGCTGCCACCCACCCTCTCGGCAGAGAGAATGGAATATTCCATGGCGTCCAGTTGTCCCATTTCCATTTTTTTGGAAATATTCTGCCACGCCAGGTTTGTTGAATATCGAACATCAACTCTGTCTTGCCGCGCACCTTTTTTGGTGGTTATCAACACTACACCAAATGCGCCTTTGGCTCCGTAAATGGATGCCGTTGCAGCGTCTTTTAAAATTGAGATGGACTCGATATCGTTGGGATTAACAATCTGAATACTCGGAATTTCAACGTTATCCAACAAAATCAGCGGTTTAGATCCGCCCTCAAAAGAGCCTATCTGGCCTCTGATCTTTATCAGCGGATCGGAACCAACCTCGCCGCTGGGAATTATAACCGATAAGCCGGGTGTTGAACCTTGCAGCCCTCGACCCACATCGGCAATAGGACGGCTTTCCAGCGTTTTGCCCACATCAACCGACGAAACTGCGCCGGTGAGATTTTCTCGACGCTGTGCGCCATACCCCACCACAACCACTTCGTCCAACAATTCCGTATCGGTTCTTAAAACAATTCTTGGATTAGCGCTAACGGGAACTTCCTGTGTAACCATACCTACATACGAAATAACTAAAGTTCCATTAGGTGGAGCCGAAAGCGTAAAATCACCATCGATATCGGTTACGGTTCCTTGCCCCGTTCCTTTGATTTGTATGGATGCGCCGATTACCGGCTCTCCATTTTCATCGGCCACATGCCCCGTTACCCGGGTTTGGGCCAACGTAATTCCTATACTCAATAAGAGCAGGAGAAATAAAACATTGATTTTTCTTTTCATAATAATTCGTTAAAAATAAATACATTATACTGCCGTATCATTTATGGAAACCACAGCGTTCCCATTCCGTGTTTGTTTCATATCCGAAGCAAATATAAGTGATTTTTTAAAAAATTGGTTAAGAAATGGAATAATTAACATTTCGGCGGCTCGCAAAACACACAAATCGGACACAAAGCCACGATAAAATGGCCCGTTGGGAGGAATTCCACAGAGTTTATGGCGTCGGGAAATCCGACGAGTATAATTCCACAGAATTCCCCGTGTCGGGAAACCCGACGAGTGTGATTCCAAAGAATTCCCCGTGTCGGAAAACCCGACGAGTACAATTCCAAAGAATTCATCCTTTCGGGAAACCCGACGAGTATAAATCCGTTGCAATTGCTCCGGAAGGCCGCCGGTTTTGTATAATTCCACCGAAGTATCACAAACCGACCAAAATATGTTGTAAAACATAAAAAAATAGTTCGAAAACTTTTTCTATTGTCCGTATTTTTTATTATGTTTGTGGCGTTGTTTTCATAAAACACAATATCATAGATAGTTAAACTAAAAACCAGAGCAGCATGAAAAAGATAACTACCGTGGATACTTCGCGGCTTTCGAATTTGGAAACGGTGCAACTGGTAAAAGAACACCTGCTGGATGTGGACAAACTGGAAATTACCGACGCGCCCACACAAAAATTCATAACCGATTTAACCGCTCAAAGCGCCGAGTTTGAAGCGTATATAGAAAACGAACGCAACAGCGAATTTTCAAAAGCCATCAGAGAATATGACATGGAACGCGAAAAAGGCCTGTCGGCTTTCGGACGCGCCCTCAAAGTGCACGCGCTAAGCGCCAATGCCGCTGAACAAGCCGCCTACAACCGGCTCAACTCTGTGTGGAACATCCATAAAAAATTAGTGAAAGCCAACGATAAACAACAAACCTCGGGAATAGACAACCTGACTGCCGATCTGGATAATGACGCCGCCCGAGAGAGCCTGAACACCTTGTTTATGGGTGGCATTTTGCAGCGCATAAATCAGGCCAACAACGCCTACAAAACGGAACTTGCCAAGCGCAACGATGAACAGGCCGAACGGATCTTTTACGAAAGCAAACGCCTCCGTTCGCAACTGTTGAACACCTATAAATTGTATGGCAATTACATACAATCTATGACAAACCTGTATTCCGACAGTGAATTGTTCGATAAAATATTCTCGCTGCTCAACGTAACACGCAAAAAATTCGCCGATCTCGCGAAGCGTCGAAAAAAAAGTAGTCCGGAGGAGACGGGGGAAGGTTAGTAGTTGGTAGTTAGTAGTTAGTAGTTTGTAGTTTGAAGTTGGTAGTTGGTTAATAGAATTGTCTGACGGATAATCCGTCTGATGCATTAGAATAATTTATTAATTGTTGATTAGCCATGGTGGCAAAAAATTGTTTTTCAGCGGAAATTCAATAATTACATCATAATTGCATACGCCGTTTTAATTGTGAATTTTATCCTCTTTTCTTTCACGTATTTGTTTTCTGGTGTTTTTTTTCGCCATGCGTATGAGAGAGATGATGGGGCGGTTGACATCATCTCTCTCTTTTTTTGGAGTGTTTAATTTTCGATTCTATACGGCAACATAGGGCATAAGTCGTTTTTTTAGGCAATTGGTTTATTTTTTAGTGATTAGATTTTAGCCATGCATCCGTGAGAGAGATGGTATGGGGCGGCTCATCGGTATCATCTCTCTCTTTTTTTACAATGCTTAATTTTCAATTCTATACGCTAACGTTGGCATAAGTTTTTTGGATACTTGATTTGTTTTCCGGTGGGTTTTTGGCCATCCACCCGTGAGAGAGATGGTATGAGGCGGCACATCGGTATCATCTCTCTCTCTTTTAATTCCAAACGTAAAGTGCAATATCTTTGTCAAAGTTTGGAACTTCGACAAAGGTGCTTCACTTTTCAACAAAAAAACATCGCCCCGAAACCGGAGCGATGTTTTTATTATACCTTAAAATATTCTGCTTAGAATTTAACACCAACTGAAAGATAAGCGTTTTGGTTTCTTACTTTGGCATTATTCACATTGGAGATATTAACCAATCCCATATCCCAGCCAACATCAACAAGTAAGCGGCCGAATTCCGCACCAACGCCAAGTCCTAAACCGGCATCGAAAGGTTTGTACTGAAGAAGTCCGTCACCGAAAATCTTGTCGCCGGAACCTTCTATGCTTCCTGCTTTAAAACTTCTTTTTCCGGCCAAACCGTATGCTACATAAGGACCGGCATGAAATACAATACGAGTTCCGGGAGTTACCTCTTGTTTATAAGCAAAGTGCACGGGAAGTTGCAGATACATTAAGTTTTCGGTATACTCCAAGCTGTTCGCTTTGTATTGGAATCCTTTTGTTGTAAAAAACAATCCGGTTTGGATAGCCATACTGGGGGCAAAATCATAATCGGCAGCCAAACCAACGTGGAAACCTAATTTCATGTTGTTGTCGTTGATTTCATCTCCAACCATATTGGACATGTTCAGCCCACCTTTAACTCCTAAATTCAACTGCGCGCTTGCAGCAGTAACTATTGCCAGCATGGCAATCATTAACGATAATCTTAATTTTTTCATAATTCAATTTTTTAATTAATAAAATAGTTTGTTCAAAAATAATGTTTCTAAATTCCTCTTATTAAACAACCGTTTATTTTTTTTGTTCGTTTCGGTTTAATTTAACGGCGTTTTTATCGAGAATCCGCGTCAAAAGTAGTTTGCGTAAAGATTTCTTCAAAACGTTAATGCCGGATGTGTGGAAATTTTCAACAGTTTTTTAACATTATTTTTATTCTTCGGCCTGTTCTTGATTTTTCTTAGCGAAGGGTCTGATGATTTTTTTGTCTTAAATTTCACGTATAACGAAGCTGAAAGAAATTTTCTGCCGTCAACAATTCTTCTGCCAGTTCCTGCAATTCCTTTGAAGTGACGGCATCGATTTTGGAAAAAACCGCATCCAGCGGATGATAACGATTGAAGTGCAAGTAATTCTTGGCCATTCGTAAGGCTACACTCTCATTGTTTTCCGATGCAATGCCCAGTTGCCCCTTGTATTGCCGCTTGGCCGTGATCAGTTGGCTGGGGGTTAGCGGAACGTTCCTGAGCTTTTGCATTTCTTTATCGATGAGTTTCAGGCATCGCTCCACGTGTTTTTTATCGCAGGCAAAATACACGGAAAACAGCCCCGTATCGGAGTACAACGTAAGATTAGATTCCACGTTATACACCAGTCCGTGCTTCTCGCGAAGCGAATTATTGAGCCGGCTGTTGATGGCTCCTCCGCCCAAAATATAGTTTAGCAGGTAAAGAGAATGCCTTTGAGGATGAAACATATTCATGGTGCGTGCACCGGTCATAACGTGCGTTTGAGCCGTATCTTTTTCCACATGAAGCCTTTGCGGAAGAATTTCGGCCGGCTTTTCGCGCTTGTTGATTTTCGACGGATTACTTATAGTGGTGTTTAAATATTTTTCGCACAGGCGAACCACTTTGGCAAAAGGTGTTTTCCCGAAAGAAAATAAAATCATATTGGAAGGATGATATTGCCGCTGCACGAAATTTTCGATCATTTTTTTATCGAAATTGAGCAGCGATTCGGTGGTTCCGAGGATATAATGCCCAATCTCGTGATGTTGGAACAACAGGTTCTCAAAATCGTCGTAAATCAGTTCCGATGGCGAATCCAGGTAACTGTTTATCTCGTCTAAAATAACGTCGCGTTCCTTTTGAACTTGATTTTCGGGAAATGTGGAATGAAAAACCACGTCGCTCAACAACTCCATTGCCCGTTCGAAATATTCCGATAGAAACGTTGCATAAATAAACGTTTCTTCCTTGGTGGTATAGGCATTGAGTTCGCCTCCCACGTTCTCCATGCGGTTGATGACGTGATGCGCTTTTCGCTTTTCGGTGCCTTTGAACAGCAGGTGCTCCACAAAGTGAGCCATACCGTGCTCGACGGGGAACTCGTCTCTGGTGCCGGTATTTACAGCCACGCCGCAATACGATATTTCCGAAGGAAACGGCTGATGAATGATGCGTAGGCCGTTGGGTAGAGAATACTGTTGGTGATTCATTTTCGCATATAAAATTCCCGTTGTTGGGGCGATAGTCTCTCGATGGCGTATCGCAGCATCGTTCGGGGCATATTCAGATAGTGTTTGTCTAAGAAATCCGTCAATGTTTTTTCGTCGCGTTTGCCGGCCTCGCGCAACATCCAGCCGCAGGCTTTGTGCATGAGGTCGTGGCGATGCGTGAGGAATTTTTCGGATAATTTCAAGACGTCGGCCAAATCGTTTTTTCGGATAAATGCTAGGGTGGAAACAACCGCTATGCGTTGTTCCCAAAGGTTTTCGCTTTCCGCCAATTGATACAAAACTGACCGATCCTTGTCCAGCAGCCATTCACCGGCAATGGTGTAAGCCGAAACGTCCACCAAATCCCAATTGTTGATCCCGTGCGTATTGGCAAGATAAAAATCAAAAATCTTCTCGCGCGTGGCGATATCGGCTTTTTTAAACTGCTCGCCCAAAATGATCAAGGCGCAAAACCGGCACTCGTGATATTCGTCGCTCAACAGTTTCTTCAACTCTTCAAACGAAAGGTTTTTGTTGGCTTTCGCCACGCTTCGCGATTCGGGCACGGTGCAACCGATAAACCGGTCGCCCTCGCCATATTGCCCCTTTCCGGTTTTAAAAAAATAGGTGGCGTGCTTCGCTTTTTCGGGGTTACCGAAGGCGAGGAGTTGTTGTTTAACTGTTTTTGCTGTCATAAATATTCTGATGGATGATGGATGATGGATGATGGATGATGGATGATGGATGATGGATGATGGGTGATGAATGATGGGTGCTGGGTGATGGGTGATGGATGATGGA
>CAKTUP010000064.1 GCA_934621705.1 uncultured Petrimonas sp. | reverse complement strand
ACCGGTAAACATTGGTTTCGCGCAACTCAAATCCCAACTTCACGTAAAGATTATTTGCCGCTACGCGAAACGGTTGCGAAGTTAAATCCACTTTCTCTACGCCAATGTTGCGGGCTGCATCCAGCGCGTACTTCATCAGCGCCACCGACACGCCTTTCCCGCGCGCCGACTCATCCACCACTACATCTTCAATCCACGCCTTGGTTCCCGATGGAATCCGATAGAGCGCCAGCGTGACGGTTCCCAAAATTTCATCGTTTTCTTCGGCCACAAAAACCAACGTGTCTTCCGATTTTATGACTCTCTCCAATTCTTCTCGTGTAGGATATCTTTCGGGGTTGCCGGTGAGTTGTGGAATGAGTTTTTGAAAGGCTTTTAAAACCGCATCGTCGATATGTGTCAGCTGTTCTATTTTCATTTTTTGTTTTCTGTATTCAAGATTCTCTCCACTTCCTTCAACACCAGCGGCAATGCCGGATACACCATGCCGTGGTCGTAGCCATCGAGTTCCAGCAATCGGGTTTCGCTGTGTCCGGCTACTTTCATCATGCGCGCAAGATAAGCGTTTTCTTCGTATCTGCCAAGCAATTCCAGTTCCCTGTCGCCGGTGATGAGCAACATCGGCGGTGCATCGGCACGAACGTGGAACAATGGAGCAAATTCATCTATAACAGGTTGAGTGTTCTTTATTCCCAGCTGTTCGCGGATATTGAAATGGGTGATGGTCTGTGCGCTAAGCGGAATCAGGCCTGCAATCCGATTTGCATCGATATCGTGCGCTGCCAGGTATTTTTTGTCCAAACCCACCATGCAAGCCAGATAGCCGCCAGCCGAGTGCCCCGACACGAAAATTTTGGATGCGTCGCCGCCGTATTTTTCGATATTGTTGAATGCCCAGGCTATGGCAGCTGCTGCATCTTCGATGTATGCCGGAGCCTGAACTTTTGGCGAAAGCCGGTAATTAACGCCGATTATGGCGATGTTCTTGTTCTTTAATCCATCGGGAAGCTCTTTTTCGCCGCCCGTCAGTCCGCCGCCGTGAAACCATACGATGGTTGCGAAGTCCGTTTTGTTGGTGGGATAGTAAATATCCAGCACGCAACGCTCCTTGATGTAAGCATCCGAATTTCGTTTAGCGTTGTCGTAATACGGAATATTACTGACGATTTTATAGTTCTGCGCAGAACAACCCAGCGAAACGCCGATTAACAGAAAGATAAACAGTATTTTTTTCATTCTCAATTATGAATTTTGCATTGGTTTAAAACACCCATTCTTCGTTTCGAGGCGCGGGAGTATTTGTTTTTCCCGTACCGAAATCGAGCAAACGTCCTTTCAGATCGAACGACAGCCATCGGCCGGAAAGTTGCAGTTCCGAGCGATTGGTGTAGAAAACCTGCTTGGCTTTATAATTTGCCAGTTCGGGGAGCAGATCGTACACGTCTTCCACGATCATTGTTGGCTGCAACTGATTCCACCTTTCGTTGAAGCCGCTGCTTGCCAGAGCAGTAGTCATCCGAATCATATCGTCTGCGTTGTCCAGGTAATTGTTTTTGGCTTCTTCGTTTTTGAAGATTTTTATCACGTACGTGCGTTCGCCTTCATCCAAAAGGTAATTGGATTGAAACAACTGCACGTAATTTTTGTACCGGTACCTGCTCAACGTTTCGCGGACAAAAGCGCGAAATTCCCGTTCAACATCCGCTTCCGAAGAACTCACATCCCACCGGATGGTTTGATAAGCCACGTCGTTCTTTATTTTTACAGTGGTTTTTCCGCCGAAAGTCAGTGTTTCGCAAGCGCTTAGCGAAACCAGTATGGCGCCTAAAAAGAGGAGTTTGAGAAGATTTGTTTTCATTTGTCTGTTTTTTAATTCACGTTAAAATGACTCTTTTTAGAGGCGCGGATGCTACGATGGTTTAAAGAGTGTTCATAAAACCGCCAAAAAACCGGTAATCATCAGCACGTTGATGAAATCGATAAAGAACGCTCCCACAACGGGAACGATAAAATACGCCACACGAGAGTAGCCGAATTTGTCGCAAATGGAATCCAGGTTGGCCATAGCGTTGGCGGTGGAACCCATGGCGAAACCAATCAGCCCCGATGTAGAAACCGCCGAATCGTAATTCCGTCCCATGGCCGGAAATGCCACAAAGCGCGGGAAAACATACATCAACACCACCTGCGCGAGCAGTAAGATCATCAGCGGAAATGCCAATCCGCTCAATTCCCACAACCGCATCGTCATTATAGCGATGGAGATGAAAATATTCAGGCAGATATCGCCAATCAGTTGAATTTCGGTGTTGAGGGTGAAATCTTCTTTGGCATCTATGATATTGCGGATAATGGCCGCCACGATCATCGGACCGATGTAAATGGGAAATTTGACGGTTCCGATAAACATTCCCATAAAATTGTTCAGTAAATCGGTGAAAATCACGCCGACTCCCATTGAAATAAGGATGAGAAACGATGCTTTTGTGATGCGTTCTCCGTCCATCGGGATATTGTGTGCCTGCATCGCATCAATTTTCTGCTCTTCTTCATCGGCTTTTCGAGTGCTCAGCAAATTTTTTCGCACGATCAGGTTATTTCCGATAGGAGCGCCCATCAGCGAACCCATCAGCAAACCGAAAGTAGCGGATGCAATGGCCACAGCGTGCGCCCCCGAAATGCCGATGGCTTCCACTTCGGGAGCAATGGCAGCCGAAGTGCCAAGTCCGCCCATCAGCGCGGTGGAGCCGGTCATCATGGCCAGTTGGGGAGACAGATTGAGCGGCTTTGCTAATCCGATGGCGACAAGGTTTTGCAACAGGCTGAAAATCGTGGCCAATCCGAGGAAAACAAGCAGAATTGTACCGCCTTTCTTCAACAGCTTAAGGCTTACGTTGAAGCCGATGGAGGTGAAGAAAATGGTCATGAAAAAGGCTTGCAGCACGTTATCGAACTGTAAAAAGACAACGTTGGAGGAATGGAGTATCAGCGCCGTCAGCGCGAACAATAATCCGCCGATAACAGGCGAAGGAATGGCGTATTTGCGGAAAAAATAAATTCGTGCTTTCAGGAATTTTCCCAGCAACAACAGCAGAACTGCCATGCCAACGGTTACGTACATATTGATGGTTAGGGTCATTGCCGGAAAGAGTTTAGGTTAAAAATTATCGGGTGGGGTGCTGAGCGCGGTTATGGTAACTTCGTGGAAATCCGTGTCGAAATTTGCCAGCAGCATTTCTGCAAATTTTATGTGGAAAAAGGTGTAAAGTTTCGATGTTACGTGCTTCCGGTCTTTTCGCTTGAGCAATCCGAAACGCAATTCGTTCTCTTCCACCCAGATTTGAGGTTTCAGGAAGGCTTCGTTTTTCCACAACAGTTGCGATGGCGTAATGCGGCCGTCTGTCATAACGGCCCATTTCTCCACTTTTCGGGTCGAAATACCTTCGTATATTTTATCGAGCAACAGGTTTGGGTTGTGGGTTTTTATGATGATGGCCATGGGGAGAGAAATCAGAAGTTAGAAATTAGAATTGTTGATCCCGATAGGCTTCGATGGATGTTTTTACGTTTCCGTGCAGCAGCAGCAGGTTTTTTGCCTGTTCGTAAGACAAACTCAGCTCATCCACCAGCATGCGCGTGCCGCGGTCAACCAGTTTTTGGTTGGTAAGCTGCATATTCACCATGCGGTTGCCTTTCACGCGGCCGAGTTTTATCATCGTGGTGGTGGTGATCATGTTAAGCACCAACTTTTGAGCCGTTCCCGATTTCATGCGTGTGCTTCCGGTAACGTATTCGGGGCCGACGATGGGTTCGATTTTTATTTCGGCTTCAGCCGCCACGGGCGAATCGGGGTTACAGCTTATCGCTCCCGTGAGAATTCCTTTCTCGCGCGCTTTGCGCAATGCACCGATTACATAAGGCGTGGTTCCCGATGCGGCGATGCCCACCAGCGTGTCGTTTTGGTTTATTTTGTATTCCATCAGCTCTTCCCAGGCCATGTCGTAATTGTCCTCGGCGGCTTCCACCGGGTTGCGTAACGCCGAATCGCCTCCGGCAATTAGCCCGATAACGTAGGTGTTGGGCATTCCGTACGTGGGCGGAATTTCGGAAGCGTCGAGCACGCCGAGCCTTCCGCTAGTTCCGGCGCCGATGTAGAAAAGCCGCCCGCCACGTTTCATTCGCTCCACAATCCCGGTAACGAGCTTTTCGATTTCGGGGATGGTTTTTTGTACGGCGAGCGCCACTTTTTGGTCTTCGTTGTTGATTTCGGAAAGAATTTCGAGCACCGATTTCTTTTCCAGATTGCTATACAGCGATGGCTGTTCAGTTACTTTGATGAAAGTCATATAGAGTTACAAGTTGTAATAATCCACTAATCCCGGCATGGGAGATTGTTCTATTTTGCCGATTTCTATTTCTTTTTGTTGAGCTACTTCACGCAAAATATCGGCAAAATACCACGCGACAGAGCCTACAAAATTAACTTTATTTTTTCGATAATTGTACTGCATCACGTTTCGTTCGAAAAAATCGGAAAAACTACGTTCAACTATGCGGCGTACGGCTTTGTCTTCGATGTGTTTCAGCAAAAACGGCGCAAGCGTTGCCAGAAAACGGCTGGGGAAGGGTTGTTTATATACTTTGTCGATAATGGTGGCCTGCGTCAGGTTGTATTCGGCAAGAAACTCTTCTTTTAATTCTTCCGATAACTGATTTTTCAGCGCGTCGCTAACCAACTGCTTTCCCAACGATGCGCCGCTACCTTCATCGCCCAGAATAAAACCCAGCGGCGATACTTGTTTTACGATTTCTTTTCCGCTCCATTCGCACGAATTGCTGCCGGTTCCCAAAATGCAGGCAATACCCGACGAGTGTCCGCAAAGGCTGTGAGCGGCGGCGATAAGGTCGCTGTAAACTTCAATGGTTTCCACCGGAAACGATTGAGAAATAGCGTTTTTCACCGATTGAATTTTTTCGGGAATACACCCTGTTCCGTAGAAATAAACCGCCGCAATGTTCGATTTTTTAAACACCGGATAAACGTGAAGTTTTATTTCTTCGGCTATTTCTTCCTGCGTTTGAAAAACGGGGCTTATGCCCTTGCTAGAAAACCGCTGAATGATTTCGCCGTTGCGTGTGAGGCACCAATCGGTTTTGGTGGCGCCGCTGTCGGCGATGAGAGAAGCCCCCCTTACTCTCCCCCGTGGGAGGGAATTTGTTGAATTGTTCATTTTTTGTCGTTAATTCAAAAATCCAATAGCTAAAAGCTAACAGCCAATAGCCAAGATTTATAGCTTAATATAAATATTCCGTTTGTATAAAATGTATCCAAATGCCCAGCAAACGGTTACGAAAATGAGCGCGTAAAGCAACGAACCAAAATAATTTCCTGCCCACGGTTGCAACAGCACATCGTACATAAATGTTTTAACTGCAATGGGTTCTCCCTGATACGCAAAGCGGATATTTCCCACCAAATTAGCCAGTACTCCCGCAAAAACATACACAATAAGCGGATTCACACCGAAAGCATGGAAGAATCGGCTCCATTTTTGTTTGCCGTTGATGTCGATAATCCAAATGAGCAGACCCAGCAATTGCGCAGCAAATCCGGTGGTAGTTAAAACGAAAGTTGAACTCCAAATCTTTTTATTGATGGGGCAACCGTAGTGCAGCAACAATCCGGCGAAAGCCAGAACCGTTCCCCAGATCAGCAGTTTTTCCACCCGGGTATGGTTGTCTTTGTTGTTAACGATGAGTTTGCCGAACATAAACCCGATCAGTACGTGCGCGATGGAGGGCAACGTACTTAATAATCCTTCCGGGTCAAGTGCGATTCGGTTTCCTGCAGCATCGGTGTCTTTATACATGTGGCTGACGCCCAGCACGGCTTTATCGATAATGGCAATAATGTTATTTTCCGATTTCTCAAAACCGTTTCCGAAGGCAAGTATCAAGAAATAGCCCACAAGTATTGTCGCAATCACCCAAACAAGATGTTTGTGTTTTACCAGCAAAGCAATAAGGGCAGCAAATCCGTACGCAAGCGCCAATCGCTGAAGCACGCCAAGAATCCGCAGTGTATCGAAATGCGAGGCTGCCTGTCCCAGTGTTTCGCCATTTGTCAATCCGCGCACGAATTGTCCAAACCATCCTAACGCCAGTCCGATAACGAAAATAAGAACCGTTCTGCGGATTATTTTCCAAACTGCCTTTTGCGAAGGCTCAAAATTGAATTTTCGCAGCGACATGAATGTGGAAACACCCATGATAAACATGAAGAACGGAAAAACCAGATCGGTGGGCGTCAACCCGTGCCAGTCGGCATGACGCAAGGGTTCGTAAACCGAGCTCCAAGAGCCGGGATTGTTTACCAGAATCATTCCGGCGATGGTGATGCCGCGAAGAATGTCTAACGATAATAAGCGTGAAGATTGTTGAGTAGATAACGTGTTCATTTACTTTTGATTATGTATTTATCTTATTGTTTACAGCTTGATATAAATATTTTTTTTGTACAGGATATATCCGAAAGCCCAGCAGATGGTCACAAACACCAGTGCGTATAGCAGTGAACCGAAATAATTGCCCGCCCAAGGCTGTATAAGAACAGAATAAATATATCCTTTTATCGAAATAGAACCATCGGAATACGGAATTCTGATGTTCCCGAATAAATTGGCAAGTACGCCTGCGAAAACATAAACAATGAGCGGATTTACTCCGAATGCATGAAAAAACCGGCTCCACTTTTGTTTTTTGTTTATATCAATTATCCATATCAGCAATGCCAGAAATTGTATGGCAAAACCGGTTGAAACCAAAACGTATGTTGAACTCCACAGTTTTTTATTGATAGGACAGCCGTATTGCAACAGCAATCCTGCGAAAGCCAGAATAGTTCCCCAAATCAACAATTTCTCGACCTTCGAGTGATTATCTTTGGTTTCAACAATTAGTTTTCCAAACAAAAAGCCGATAAGAACCTGCGCGATGGCGGGAAGTGTGCTTAACAGGCCAAGAATTTCAAAGGCAATTTTTTGTCCTTCGGGGGTGGTATCCTGATAAATATGATTTCTTCCCAATATAGCCCGGTCAACCACGGACAAAATGTTTTGTTCCGACATCTCAAAACCGTTTCCAAAAATGAGAATCAGAAAATATCCCACAAGCAGCGAAACAATTATCCAAACAATGTATTTGTGCTTTACAAGTACCGCGATAAGGGCTGCAAATCCATACGCCAATGCCAACCGTTGCAGTACGCCCAAAATACGAAGTGTATCAAAATGCGTGGCTGCCGTACCAATAGTTTCACCGTTCGCCAATCCACGTGTGAACTGTCCGAACCATCCTAATGCCATTCCAATGACAAAAATGAGCACCATTCTTTTGATTATTTTCCAAATGGCTGAACCTGTCGGTTGAAAATTGAATTTTCGCAGCGATATGAACGTGGAAATTCCCATAATCACCATAAAAAACGGAAACACTAAATCGGTGGGCGTCAGCCCGTGCCAAACCTCATGGCGAAGTGGGGGATACACGTACGTCCACGAACCGGGATCGTTCACCAGAATCATTCCGGCGATGGTAATACCGCGCATAATATCGAGGGAGAGGAGGCGTGACGATTTTACCCCTAAATCTCCTGAAGGGGACTTGGGATGTTGCAAATTTTGATGGGTTGTATTACTATTCATCTTTATTATTCACGGGTATATCTTTTCCAATTGTTGTCTCGTAAGTCCCCTTCAGGGGATTTACGGGTAAAAATAATATTTCTTCGATGTCCTTTTAAACGCTTCTTCATCCTTCATCCAATACGCCTGAATATCGGCGAATCGGTGATTTTTTGAAAATTCTGTGCGAATATAATCACTTCCGCTCACTTTGTCGAACATATCGAAACGATTTTTGGGTGCGTGGTCGAAAACTTTGTGTTCGGGATAGAGTTGTGCGGTCACTTCCATCACGTGAAACTGAATATCCGACAATCGGGCTTTTGCAAAATCGGTCAGATGGATTTGTACGCCCTGATAATTTTTTCCTTGCCCCACCGAGTAGTACGGTTTCAGGTGGATTGGGCGGAACGTTATTCCCGGAAGCCTTTTCGCGTTTAAGGCATTGGCAAATTCTTCGGCCTTAATCCATTCGGCGGCAAACATCTCGAAAGGCAACGTGTAGCCAACGCCGATGGACATATATCCTAACTCGCCCAAAATTCCCGAAACGGGATAAAAATATGCCGAATGCGCAAACGGAATATGCGGCGATGTGGGAACCCACGGCAATCCGGTAGCCTCGAAATTCATCTTCCGTCGCCACTTTTTCATTTTAACTACCGTGAGTTTACACGGTTTTTCCATCATTTCGGCGTTGATCATATGGGCGAGTTCGCCACAGGTAAGCCCATAAACGTAAGGAATTTTCAACTGGCTTACGAACGAGAAAAAACCGTCTTTCACCAGATTCCCTTCCACTTTCAGTCCGCCAAGCGGATTAGGACGGTCGAGTACCACAAACTCGATATTATTCTCTGCAGCTGCCTGCATGGCTAAATACATGGTGGAAATGTAAGTGTATGACCGGCACCCGATGTCTTGAATATCGTAAACTAACACATCAACGCCTTCGAGCATTTCTTTCGTCGGTTTTCGGGTGGCGCCATAGAGGGAAAAAACGGGAACGCCGGTGTTTGGGTCTCTGAAATCTTCTATTTTATCGCCCGCGTGCACATCGCCGCGCACGCCGTGTTCCGGGCCGTAAAGTGCCACGAGTTGCACGTTGCGCGCTTCGTGCAGGATATCGATGGTGGATTTCAAGTTGTTATCCACACCCGTGGGATTCGTTATCAGTCCCACCCGTTTGCCTTGCAAGGCTTTAAAATTGGACTCTTTGAGTACTTCAATGCCGGTTTTTACGTGGATCTTTTGTGCGAAAGAGAAGGATGTTGTCATCCATCCTAATAAAATAATAAATGCAATATTTTTGTTCATTTTATTGATTCTCTGTTTGTTCAATCTCTAACTTTTCTTCTTTTTTCTTCGCTTTCCCAAAATCCTTATCCACTTTCATAAACGGAATTAAAAGCAATGTGGGAATTGTTGCTATCATAATGAAAATAAAGAAATTCTGATAACCCAGTTGTTCCTGAATCCATCCGGCAGCCATTCCCGGAAGCATCATCCCGAGCGCCATAAATCCGGTGCAGATGGAGTAGTGCGCGGTTTTGTGCTCGCCCTGCGAAAAATAAATCAGATAAAGCATATATGCCGTAAATCCGAATCCGTAGCCGAGTTGCTCTACGGCGACAGCTACATTTATCAGAATGAAATTTTCAGGCATATACATCGATAGGAAAACGTAGGCTGCGTTTGGCAACGTGATGGCGAGTGCCATAGGCCAAAGCCAATATTTCAGTCCCTGGCGTGAAGCCACAATCCCACCTATAATTCCGCCAAGTGTCAATGCTACTACGCCAACCGTTCCGTAAACCAAACCCACTTGCTGAGTACTTAATCCCAAACCACCGACATCGCGAGCATCGAGCAGGAAGGGTGATGCCATTTTTACCAACATAGCTTCTGCCAACCTGTAAATAAGGATGAAAGCGATGGCCAACCCGATGCCTTTCTTGGTGAAAAACGATGCAAACGTTCTGCCAAACTCTTTGGCGACTTCACCCGGTGTGGTTGCCGATTTTCCTGTATCGGTAACGGGGTGGGGAAGAATAAATTTGTGATAGACGAAGAAAGCGACAAACAATCCGGCAAGGATGAAGAATGTGATGCTCCAGGCGAAAGGAACTTTTCCGGTGGATTTTTCCAATCCGCCCGCCAGAATAACCAACAATCCTTGTCCGGTTATCATTGCCAAGCGGTAAAACGTGCTACGGATTCCCACGAAAAACGATTGCTGCGAATCGTCCAACGCCAGCATATAAAAACCGTCGGAGGCAATGTCGTTGGTGGCGGAACTGAATGCCATCAGCCAAAAGAAAGCCAGCGACGCCTGCAAATAAAACGGCGTAGGCAGCGTGAAAGCCACTCCCGCCATTCCAGCGCCGATAAACAATTGCATCGTAACGATCCACCATCGCTTGGTTTTCAGAATATCCACAAACGGACTCCAGAACGGTTTGATAACCCACGGCAGGTAAAGCCACGAGGTGTACAGCGCAATGTCGGTATTCGACAGCCCGAAACGCTTGTACATAATTACGGCCACAGTCATTACAACCACGTAAGGCAGGCCTTCGGCGAAGTATAAAGTTGGTATCCAACTCCACGGATTGCGGGTAGTTTTCTTCATAAATTACTAATTATTAATTACAAATTACGAATTGTTTTTTGTTGATTTTTGAATGGCGGTAATGATGCGGAGAATTTCATCTGCATCGTTGAGCATACTTTGAGCTTGTTCGGCTGAAATATAATCTGTGTCTCGCAACAGTCGAAGCCAGTAGTGGGTTTCGCGCGTTTCTCTGTACGAAACGCCTAATTTGGCGAGAAAATCTTTTCGCGATAGTCCGCCCAACCGACTCTTCGACATTCGAACCTATCGAAGTTCCGCTGCGCAAAATCTGTTTCGATAGCTCATATTCCTTTTTCTCCTTGCACAGATATTGATACAACCGCACAATTCTAATCGCGAAATCATACGTTTTAGTTAAAATCACATTTTCTTTTTCAACATACTCCATAATTAGTCTTTTGTAATTGGTAATTAGTAATTTCTACTTATTTCCGCAGTTGGAAAATAATGATTCAGGATTACGGTATAATCGTGCCCTTTTTCCGCCATCATCGCTGCGCCAATTTGGCAAAGTCCCACACCGTGTCCCCAGCCGGCGCCGGTGAGGGTGAATGTTTGCGGGATGCCTTCCTCGTTTTCATTGTCGGTATCCACCACGAAAGCGGAGCTGTAAAGATGCGATTTGGAAAGCGAGCGGCGGATTTCCAATTCTTTTCCGATAATCATCACACGTTCCGTGCCGATGATTTTCAGGCGGATAATGCGGCCGGATGTGCCGCGTTGCAACGGTTCCAATGCGATGATTTCGCCAAAATCGATTCCGGAACGGTTTTTAATGAGTGCCGATAATTCTTCTTGCGTATAAGTAACTTTCCAACGGAAAAAATCGGCAGTTTCCTGGTCGTAATCGTTCAAAACCTGTTTTAAGACTTTCGCATCCTGCGTGTTGCAGAAAGCGGAGGGCGAGGTGCGGATCCAGTGGTCGGCTTCTTCTTCGATGGTTAAGTCGGGAATGAAAGTCTGCGATTTGGAAATCGCAGCACCCGAATCGGGTTTT
>CAKTUP010000063.1 GCA_934621705.1 uncultured Petrimonas sp. | reverse complement strand
AGCTGCTTGTTAATTGAATACATTGAAAATCTTGACTATTTTTTAACAAAATAATCGGCTGTAAAACAATATATTGAATCACGTCTATTGAACAAAATTACGATAGTATGACGGCGTAACTCCTGTGTGCCTTTTAAACGTACGGGAAAAGTAGGCCAGATCGATAAAACCACATGTTTTTGCCACTTCACCAATATTTTTGTCACAATGAACCAGCTGTTTTTTTGCGTGATTAACTTTCAACTGAATAATATAGGCATTCGTGGAATATCCGGTAGCGGCATTGATTTTCCTGTTGAGTTGAGACACGCTCATACCCAATTCCTTGGCTATTGAACCGGGCGAGAGGCCGGGATCGGAAATCTGCCGATTAATAATATCAGTAACTTTTTGAAGAAAAAACACATTCACTCGCATTGGCCTTGATTCATTTTTGAGAACTGTTTTCATGTTTCCATCTTTTTTATTGTTTTAATACACGAATAAGAAACTGTTTTGAATTTTTTTATGCAATGTTTTTTAGTCATTTTTTGATGGATTTGGGCTTTCGTTTCGCATCAAATAGCGGGCTATTTGAAAGAAAGGAAAGTTCAAAGACGCGAAAAAGGGCAAAAAACAGCATAAAAGAATAAACAAAAATCATATCATTGTAAAATTCAAAACAGTTTCTAAGTATTACAAAGAGATGCTTATTATCAGCCAGAATGAGGGGGTTCTTAGTATGCATGCACAGCAGAATGACTCCCTAAAGAGATCGATCAAGCACATACAGTTTGGGTTCTCTTCCAACCAAATTCGAAGACACCGTTAATTATTCAAAATAGTTTCTTGAAATGGCCTTAAAAAAACTAATAACAGAATATAGCGCATGTTAAACATTAATTTTCAAAAAGACACATCGATAGCCATTTCAATAACATAATGCATCCATTTGAGTACAAAAATAATTCTTCAAAAGTAAAAATGTTAGGATTATTTATACATTTTTTTGGATTCAGCAAGCATTAACATTTCTTTCATTTGTACTACACAGACACGCGTGCAACAGTATCCAGCTTATAAACAATCAATTACAGCATAAAATAAGAATAAAACCTCAATTGGGAAAATTTTGATCGGTTACACACATTGTTTCGTTATTTCTAATTACTTGAGGACAAATGAGTTTAGAAACTACTGATTGTCGTTTCATTTGGAGAACTCAAACAAAGATCAAGGCTCTTTCGTATTTTTTAATTATCCAATTAAATGAAAAAATCTTCTTTTTCTTCTTCTATAGAAACAAAAAAATCAAAATTTATTTCCGAAACCTCTTTATCGATTTCAAATTTAATTATCCTTAATTTTGAATAATGTTTAAGTATTTTTATTCCTAAATCGGATAATTTGGTTTTTACTTCTTTAAAAGATATCCCGTCTTTTATGACTCCAAAATACGTTTTCATTTTCTTATCCCTGTATAACCTGAATCAATCCTTTGCCGATATCTCTGTATTTGAGTCCTTCGATCGGTTTTGCTTTACTTTCGAGTAACTTCCATATTTTGCGAGCATCTAAATCGGGAAACTGTTCCATATAAAGAGCGGCTAAACCCGACACGTACGGTGTAGCCATACTTGTTCCGTTTAGCAATTTATAACCGGTGGCGCTGCCGTTCTTTTTCGGATAAGAACTTAACACGTCAACACCCGGTGCGCAAACGTTGATATTGCCTCCGGTGGCGGCATTGATTCCGGCATTGGAAAACCGCGCAATCCTCAACTGATTGTCGATTGCGGCAACAGCCATTATGGAAAGTGCATTTGCCGGAGCCGAAACCGGGAGGGGCAACGATGGCCGGCTGCTGTCGTTTCCGGCTGCGGCAATAAGTAAACAATTGTTATCCAGCGCTCGTTTGCCAACTGTTTCAAAAAGCACGGAAGGCTTTTCATTCAATTGCACAGGCGAAGCCAGCGACAATGAGATTACCCTGAAATTCTTGGTAATTGCCCAGTCAATAGCGTCTACAATGCTGCTGGTTGACCCTTTTCCGGCATTGGAAAGAACTTTTCCGATTTTCAAGTTGCTTTCTTTTGCAATACCGTAACGCTTTCCCGTATCGTTTCTTATGTTTCCGCAAGCAATGCCGGCGCAATGCGTTCCGTGTCCGTTGGGGTCTTTGTCCCACTCTTCGCCTTCTATAAATGACTTTCCTTCAATGGCTCTGCCGACAAAATCGGGATGCGAAATATCAAAACCCGTATCCAGAATACAAACATCAATTCCTTTACCCGAAAACTGCGTGCCGTCTATTCCAATAGCTTTCAACCCCCACTCCAAATCAGCTGTCGCCGGCTGAGGAATAGGTTTGTTTTTAAGGAATTTTTCGAGCTCCAAAATTTTCTCTTTCAACAGTTCAACGCTCGTTTTCAAATCATTAAAAAGAGATGTTTCATCTGCCGTAAAAAACTCACGTTCTTTTTCATAGTAAACTACCGGGCTTTTTTTGTCAACGAGCGACGCGGCCAATTGTTTCTCGTCGATGTCATCTACAACCATAACTCCCAGGTTTTTGTAAAGAACGGCGTTGTTATTGTCGATAATATCGAACGAACGGTTGTCTTTGGATAATAACTCGGATGATGTTACACTTACCGAAAATTCTTTCTCCACATTTTCAATCGATTTTTCATCCTGATCCTTCAGCAATACAATGTATCTGTTAGTTGTCATAATTTTGTTTTATTAAGCAGTAATCTTAGCAATGATCTTTTCAAGAAGCAAGTAGATGTCTTCGGCTATCAACTTAGTCATCAGCTTTTTATTGATCACGGAAATAGAGCCGTTTTGAGACAAAAGCAAATTCCACGAAGCTTCTATTTTTGGAACGGAATCCAAGTCTTTCAGCATTTGATCTGTTAAAAAACCTTGCTGGTAAAGACTCAGAATCAAGTTGTTGAGAATTTCCTCTCCTTCTTCAAGTTTCGCGGTTTCTTTTCTGTAGATTTCCTGCAGTAGCGAGTCGATACTTTCAATTCCGTTGTAAGAAAATCCCCACCACAATTCCCGTTTGCCGGAGTTTATTTTCTCTAATTTCGACGGATTAAATCCTCTTTTTACCGTTTGAAGCAAATTGATGACCCGAAAAACTTCCGACTCTTTCGCACTATCTCCGCTTTTTTTGAAATAATCGGATAATTTATTTAAAAAAACCGTAAACCGATATTCAAAATCAAACGATCTATCGGCATACAAGCCTTGTACCTGATTAAATTCTGTAAAAAGCTCATCGATAACCTTTACTTTATTGTGGATGAATTCTTTCATTTATTCAAAAATGATTTCTTCGATGGTTTTGCCATCTTTATCCTGAAACGTTTGAATTCGAATTCCTTCTTCTTCCATTTCGATATGAAGATTGATAAACAACTTATCTTTATCTTCCGCGCCGGTTGTGTTCGGATCGATATAAATGTCATTCAACTTGGTGGATACTAGCGAGTAATTATTCCTGATAGTTTCTGACAGGATTCTGTTCATTTCAAGATTTTCCGTCGTGGTAGTGGTATCCTGAGGTCTGAATGTGCCGATATTTAACGATTTTATTTGCGACGAAATGTCTATTTTTTTTACTTCGTCGTCAATATTTTTTACCAATTTCCGGTCTTTCTTTTCAAGCGTGGAAAAAAGCTGCTTGAACTCCTGATTTTGTATTTGCTCTTTGGTAACGAGAGAAATATTGAGCTGTTTTTCCTTATTAACGGCTGTAATTCTTTCGTTTAAGTTGCTCAGAAACTTGGCTTCATCGAGTTTGAAATCGTATTTCGATTGCGCGCTTATATCGTTAACTTTTAATGGAATATCCATTTTTATGGCCGGAAAGGCAAACCTTGGAGCCTTGAAAAATTTCAAGTATTCATGGTTCGCATACTCTTTCGCCACCAAAACCGACTTTTCATCGGCCTTTTTACGAGCCTGGATTATCTCGCTATAGAGATAATCCAGGTAATCTGACAGTTTAATCATTGCCTTAATTTGTTGTGCCCAATAAACCCAACACTTTTTCGAGTCCGGCAGGCATTTCGTCGTTGGTTGCCCTCACTTTTACCCCTAAGGAATATTCCTTTTCTACCTTTATGCCGGTGCTTGAAGATCTTTTATAGGAAACATCCACTTTGAATTTTACCGGTCCCCAACCGGCCGAAGCCCCAACATTCATACCGAATTCACTACTTACGTTTTTCGTGTACGTTGAATTAAGTTTTACGTTGAAATCCACCTCACACGATTCTATCCGGAAACTTGGCACATTTAGAAGAGCGATAAAGGGTACATTAATTTCCGCATCTTGTTGAATTGTAGGAGATGTAGTACCCGGATTTGCCGGATCATAGGCAGGATTAGGAACATTTTTCTTGTACTTAAATTCCGCCATTCTGAGTTTCTTGACACCTGATTCCGTTTCAAATCCCACTTCGTTGATAAAGCTCACAGTGCTTATCGAAGCATTAGACTGTGCTTTCACGCAAGCATCCAACGGTCCGCCGATAATGGTGGCGAAATCGATACTTCCCAATTCGGCGGCAAAATCTGCGCTTGCCGCATCGGAAGTAGAGAAAATCTGATCGTCTGCCGCCATTTGTCCGAAAATCAATTTCAAAGTATCTGTCGAAGCTTTTGCCACGGAACTCTCCCATTTGGAATCGTATCCGCCTTTAAAGTTCTCAATAATGTCTAAAATCTCTTTTTTAGTAATACCTTGCAATTCCAAAGGAGTAATCCCGCTAATCTGTTCGTACACGGATGGAGTTAATGCTGCCTCCAATCCCGATAACATTTCAATCAATTCATTTTTTGTCTTTTTGCTGTAGTCTGCTTCCAAGACCGATTTTAAAGTTTTCATACGCGCACTGATTTTTTAATTTAAAACAATAGAATTTCGTGATGATAAGGATTCAAATCTTGCAATTTTACTGTCTTATCAGGAGCAAAAATAAGAGAGGATTCAGAGAAAAGTTAGGACATTTTGAACAAAAATCAGGATAATTTACACATTAACTTTTTTAAATTTGTACTACACGAGCGCAAGCACAAATTCAACCTACTCATAAGCAATTAATTACGCTCGTAAATAAAGAAAAAACTACTGCGGAAGATTTCGGTAGGCAGTGGGAGTAATTCCGGTTATTTTTTTAAAAGTTCGGGAGAAATAGGCTACATCTAAGAATCCGCATGCTTCTGCCACTTCTCCGATGTTCTTTTCGCGTTTGGCAAGTAGTTTTTTCGCGTGATCGATTTTTACCTGAAGAATGTACGCGGAACTGGAAAATCCCGAAATGGCATTTACTTTACGGTTAAGCTGTGAGGAGCTGATATTAAGCGAATCTGCAATTTGCTGCGGTCCCAAATTGGGGTTAGACATTTTTTTAAGTATCAAATTGGTTACATTGTGAAGAAAAGTCATGTTGACGTCCATAGGCTCTTTCGAATCCTTCTCCAGCACAGCTTTCATGTATTTGACTTTCATTGTTTTAATGAATTCGAGCAGGTTTGAAATTCGTATCAGAAGTTCTTCGGATTGGAACGGCTTCCTGATGTACACATCCGCACCGCATTTCAGCCCTTCCAGCATATCTTCGGAAGCCGTTTTGGCCGTAATCATGATGATTGGAATATGATTTAAAATAGCCGAAGATTTCACTTCCCTGCACAGCGTCAATCCGTCTTTTCGGGGCATCATAGCATCGGTTACGATGATATCGGGTATCAACCTGAGCGCTTTTTCCATGCCATCCATTCCGTCAACGGCAGTTACCACGTTATAATCGTCTTTCAGTAGCGATTGAATGTAAAGAAGCACATCTCGGTTGTCTTCGATTACCAAAATGGTTGGTTTTCCCTCGATTTGTCTATCGTCATCTTCATTTTCCTCAGTTGCTTTTTGCTCGACATTTTCTTCAACTGAAGGAATTGTATTATAGGGTGAATCGCTGCCGGGTTCCCACTTTTCGATATTTACCTTTTCATTTGTCCTGATTGGCAACGTAACGGTGAACTCCGACCCCTTGTTCGCCTGACTTTTCACTTCTATGGTACCTTTCATCCGCTCCACCAGCTGTTTTGTATATGCCAGCCCTATACCGGTTCCCTGCTTGCCTTCCGATTGCGGAACCTGATAAAACAAGTCGAATATTCTTTCAATGTCATCTTCGTTTATTCCCACACCGTTGTCAGTTACTTTTATTCTTACATCTTTGAGATCGCTTGTGATATAAACACTTACCGAACCGTAATTGGGGGTGTATTTAATGGCATTGGAAAGCAGGTTCTGAAAAATATCGGTTACGTAATTCGGAACAAAATCCATCTCCACGATGGTATTTTGGGGATAGTACGAAATGTAAATATTTTTGTCGTTGGCAAACAGGCGATACCTGTCGATCATCATCCCGATGAAAGTTACAATATTACCGTTTTTCCATACCGGATTATCCATTCCCGAACTTATTTTACTAATTTCGAGCAACTGATTTACAAGCCTCAACATTTGTTCGCCTTGTTTCTCAACGGTAGAAAGGTAGTGTTTTCTTTCTTCGGGCGGAATATCGGATTTTTTCTGCAACTGCCGGCTGTGCCCTAAAATAATGGTCAGCGGTGTTCGGAATTCGTGCGTGATATTGGTGAAAAAATTCGATTTAACCTTATCCATTTCCCGAAGCGTTTTGTTTTTCTTGGTGCGCTGCAAAAAGGCATACCACAGCGTCACCGACAGGGATATCAGCAGCAACAGCGCAATGGCAGACGAAATAAGCACAATTCTGTTTTCACGCACCTGCGACTCTTTTTCTCTGTTCAGCTGCTCAATATATTGCTGGTTTTTTTCACGCTCATAATTAATTTTAACATCCGTTACCTGATTGTTTTTCTGAATACTTAGGATACTATCCTGATACATTACACTTAACTTGTTATTTTCAAGCGCATCTTTGTATTTTCCGATCCGGCTGTAATACATTTCGTACAGCGCATAAACTTCCGACAGGTGTTCGGGCGATTTTATTTCTTCGGCTGTATTTCTCGCTCTCACCAAATACTTGAGCGCTTCATCAAAATGATCCATCCTGATGTTTATGCGCGAAACTGCCAAACAAGCTTCCAGCCAATGCCATTTATCGTCCATGCCGTCCATAATGGAATAGGCGGTCCGAAATTCTTTCTCTGCTTTGAAATATTCATTCTGATCTTCGTAAATTTCGCCGAAATGCGTGTGGCAAAGCCCGATTCCCAAATTTGAATTGATTTGTTTGTTTTTGATCATGGAAAGATCGAAGTAATGAAAAGCCGAGTCGTACTGTTTTCTCATTTGAAATATGGCTCCGATATTGGCGTAGTTAATGGCCTGTCCCAGATCACTTTCTATGGCAACTTCACCTTTGAGCGCTTCTCTGAATTTACTTTCGGCTTCGTTGAAATCGTTAAGCGACAGAGCGATATTGCCGATTCCATTCAACGCCATTACCCTGTTTTTCTGATTGACATTGTTATGTGTATCGTGAAATCTTTCGGTTATTTGAAGGGCTTGATAATGATAATCGGAAGCTTCGGGAAGTACGCCAATCCTTCTCAAATTTGTCCCTATATTATTGTATGCTTGCGCAATATAGATGGTATCTCTGAGAAGAATTGCGGAATTTAACGATTGTTGATGATATTCAATAGCTCTGGAAAAATCGGATTGCGCCCGGTATCTGTTACCCAATTCACTGCTTGTAATATAAATCCCCGTATTGTTTTCCGATTTAGCGTAGATATCCAATAAATTCAATATGGAATCGACAGGGAGACTTCGGGAATATACTTTTTTTTCCAAACTGTCTTTAAAAGCAGTGTTTTTTTTATCGGTGCCAATCCCGATTTTGGTGCACGAAGTAACGGCAAAAAATAAAAAAAGAAATAGAAATGGCTTCACAGCCGATTGGAACAACTGTTGTCGGAAAAAATGAACGTATTTTACTAATTGAATCATTACGTTTTGTTTCCTAAAAGTTAAAAAACACGTGCGCACCAATCGCAAATATAACAAAAAAAGCTGATAAAAAACAAATTTTACCAGCTTTTTAAGAAAATTATCTTATTTGTATTATTCTGCTACCACTTCAAAAGGAATATCAACGGATACTTCTTTATGCAATTTGGCAACAGCCACATAGTTTCCTACTTCTTTAACGGCATCTTTTATCACGATGGTCTTTCTGTCCACTTCAAAACCTTTTTCTTTCAACGCGTCGGCAATCTGAATATTGGTTACCGAACCGAAAATTGTTCCGGTGGAACTTGTTTTTGCACCAATAGTCAGCGAAACACCTTCCATTTTATCGGCCAGCGCCTGCGCTTCGTTTCTGATTTGTTCTATTTTGTGAGCGCGTTGTTTCAGGTTTTCAGCCAATACTTTTTTCGAAGAATCGGTGGCAATTATTGCTTTTCCCTGCGGAATAAGATAGTTGCGTGCATATCCTTTTTTCACGTTCACAACATCGTCTTTGTAGCCTAAATTCACTACATCTTCTCTTAAAATTACTTCCATAACTTTTCCTCCTTCTTTTTATTTCATTAAATCGGTTACGTACGGAAGCAAAGCTATGTGACGAGCTCTCTTAACTGCTTGCGCAATACGGCGTTGAAACTTAAGCGATGTGCCTGTAATTCTGCGAGGAAGAATTTTTCCCTGCTCGTTCAGGAACTTTTTCAAAAACTCGGGATCTTTGTAATCAATATACTTAATTCCGTTTTTTTTGAAACGACAATACTTTTTCTTTTTAACATCTACCGATACGGGAGTCAAATATCTGATTTCTGATTGTTTTGCCATTTTTTAATCCTCCTTTTTTTCTAATTCGACTTCTTTTTCAACCTTCGCGGTTTCTTTCACCGGCTCCTGAGCGCGGGTTTCCTGTTTTTTTCCGCTTTTGTTGTTTCTTCTCTTCTCGGCATATTCAAATGCAAAATGATCTTGCCTGATGGTTAAGAAACGAATTACACGCTCATCGCGGCGGAAGTTAACTTCCAGTCGGTCAACCACCGACGGCGAAGCCTTGAATTCCAGAAATGTATAAAAGCCGGTTGTTTTTTTGTCGATGGGGTAAGCCAGCTTACGCAATCCCCAGTTTTCTTCGTTTACAATTTCAGCCCCTTGCTCTGTGAGGAGGTTTTTGAATTTTTCAACCGCTTCCTTCATCTGTGCATCAGACAAAACGGGAGTCAAAATGAAAACGGTTTCGTAATTGTTCATACTAAATGAATTAATAATTAATGATTTAAACCGAAAATTTGTTTTTCGGACGGCAAAGATACGATAAAATCATTAAAATACAAAAAGATGGAAAAGATAAATTGGTTAATATGCCGTATCAGGCAATGCTTTTTGCCGTTTTCTGAATTTTTCTGCCGATATCCGCCAGAGCATCTGAAAGCTGTTGACGCTCTTCATCGCTAAAACGCATAATTTTCCCGTTCACAAGTGTGCCTTTTAGCCTGTGGTATAACCAATGCCGCGATTTATTGAAATAATGTCGCGAAATATAGGAAAGTGAAACAATATCGCTGATTTCATCAATTTGCCTTTTTATGCTTACGTATTCCGAAAGTTCACGTGCTGCCTTTAAAGTTGATTTCCCTTCAGAAACAAAGACCTCTGCCAACTCTTTCCGTTCCGTTTCCGTTTTTGACGCAACAAGATCGGCCATTCGTTTATCCATTTCTGCCAAAGCTTCGGGTGTTTTAGCAAGACGAAAATCTTCTTTCATCTTTTTTATTTCATCAATTGCGTTCATCTTTAATCGGCATTTAAATTGTTCAATAATTCACTTAGTTCGTCCAAAGCTTCATCCACGGCATCCCAAAACTCGCGTTCCGAATACCACATTTCTTTAAGTAAAGCATCTTTATAACGAAGCAAGAAAGTTAAATCGGATTTAACTTCCTCTATTCGAGATTTCAAAGAGTTTTCGTCACTCATTTTATAAAGAATGAAGTTTGGCAATACAAATATAATACACTTTTGGATATAAGCAGGGAAATCCCTTGAAATTTTTTACCTTTGCACTTCGAATTACAACCAAAAAGAATGATGAAAAATATTCACGATTACGAAATAATGTCGCCGGCAGGTTCGTATGAATCACTGATGGCGGCTATTCAAGGCGGCGCGGATTCTATTTACTTCGGTATCGAAGGATTGAATATGCGCGCCAAATCGTCCAATAACTTCACGATTGAAGACCTGCACAATATTGCCCGGATTTGCAAAGAAAACAACATAAAAAGCTACCTCACCGTCAACACCATTATCTACGATAACGATATGGAGTTGATGCGAAAAGTGGTGGATGCGGCTAAAGAAGCCAGTTTATCGGCCATTATCGCTGCCGATGTGGCGGTGCTGATGTATGCGCGAAGCATAGGCGTGGAAGTACATTTATCCACGCAATTGAACATTACTAATACGGAATCGCTGAAGTTTTACGCTCAGTTTGCCGATGTGGTGGTGCTGGCACGGGAATTGAATCTCGACCAGGTGGCGTCCATTCACAAAGATATCGTCGAACAGCAAATAAAAGGCCCTTCGGGCGAATTGATCCGCATCGAAATGTTTTGTCACGGCGCGCTTTGTATGGCGGTGTCGGGGAAATGTTATTTGAGTCTCCACGAAAAAGATTTGTCGGCCAATCGCGGGGCATGCAACCAGATTTGCCGCCGCGGATATATTGTGAAAGACAAAGACAGCGAAATTGAGCTGGAAATCGACAACGAATACATTATGTCGCCCAAAGACCTGAAAACCATCCATTTCATGAATAAAATGATGGATGCCGGCGTGCGGGTTTTCAAAATCGAAGGGCGCGCGCGTGGGCCGGAATACGTGCGGCTTGTGACATCGTGCTACAAAGAAGCCGTTCAGGCCTACTGCGACGGCACGTTTTCGCAAGAAAAAATTGACGTGTGGAACGAGAAACTGGCAACGGTTTTCAATCGCGGATTTTGGGACGGATATTACCTGGGGCAGCGATTGGGAGAATGGACACACCGGTATGGATCGGGAGCCACCAAACGAAAAGTTTACGTGGGCAAAGCCATCAAACATTTCGGAAATATCGGCGTAACGGAATTTTTGGTGGAAACACAATCGATAAAAACGGGTGATGAACTGCTGATAACAGGACCAACTACCGGAGCGATTTTCCTTAGAGCGGAAGATATTCGGGTGGATTTAAAACAAGTGGATGAAGCGAAAAAAGGAGACAGTTTTTCGATAAAAACACCCGAAAAAATCCGTCCTAACGACCAGCTTTACAAAATGGTAAAAGCCGAACGCAGAGGAACAGCACACGAGCGATAAAGAGAGGTGTAGGTTGCGAGGGTATGCGAGAATGTGAAATCAATTTACGGCGCACAATTTTCTGCACCACAATGTAAGGGAATAATCTGACGGTTCACAGCCAGTTGCATGTAAAGATATTGTCCCAATCGGGTGATTTTC
>CAKTUP010000062.1 GCA_934621705.1 uncultured Petrimonas sp. | reverse complement strand
TTGCTGCGTGTTGCGAATCATTTGAGCGATGAGTTCTAAACTCTCTTTTTCGCTCAGTTTTCTTTCTTCCATAAAATAAAGTTTTTAAAGGGTGAAAAAATTAATCATTTATAAATCGAATGCAAATATAAATCAGTTTATAATATAAACTATAATTTCATGAAGAAAAATTCAATGATTTAACTTTATTTAATGAATTTGACTATTCGCGAGGGGATTCTTTAAGAATGGGAATCTCTCTTTTTACGCTCTGGCTCAACGAAATCATGGTTTCGGTAGCCACTACGCCCGGAATTTCCTGAATTTTGTTGTTCAGCAAATCCATCAGATGCTCGTTGTCTTTCGCAAAAAGTTTGATAAGAAGTGTGTAAGGCCCTGTAGTGAAATGACATTCAGTCACTTCGGGGATTTTTTCGAACTCGGGAATCACGTTTTTGTACATCGAACCTTTTTCGAGTTTTACACCGATATAAGCGCTGGCGGCGTATCCGAGTATTTTGGGATTCACGTGGTAGCCCGAGCCTGTGATGACATTGTTCTCGATCATACGCTGAACGCGTTGATGAATGGCAGCGCGTGAAACGCCGCATTGGTCGGCCACATCCCTGAAAGGAATACGGGCGTTCTGTGAAATAATCTCAAGGATTTGTCTGTCGAGTTTATCAATTTTTTCCATGGGAATTTGTTTTAAAATAATAGGCCAAAGATAGAGAAAAAGTTACAATAAAATAGCATTTTGAAAAGTTTTTTTCAAGAAATGGGTGTTTTTAACACGAAATTGGGGTGAAATACCGATTAATCGTTTACAAAAAGTTAGTCAGATGGAATTGTTTTTGTACAAAAAATCGGCCAGTTCCAAATCGAAAGGGGTGGTAATCTTGATGTTTTTTTCATCGCCATCCACTAGTTTTATTTGGATTCCGTCGTCTTCGGCAACCGATGCATCGTCTGTGAATTCTTCGCGATAAGGTGTTTCGTACGCATTTTTCAATAAATCGGCCGGAAAAACCTGCGGCGTTTGCACAAGGCGGATTCTGTCGCGGTCGAACGGTTTGCTTTCGTATCCGGTAAGAATGCGGACACTATTTTTTTCTTCGATAACAGGAATGATCCCGCAACGAAAATCGAAAGCTTCGCGGTAACATCTTCCGATAACTTCTTTCGACACGAACGGCCGCGCAGCATCGTGAATTCCCACAATTTCGTCTTCCGAAATTTCCGACAATCCGTTTTTTACGGAGTGAAAACGTGTTTCGCCACCGTTGACAATGGTGTGAGTGATATCGAATTTGTGTTTTTCGCACAGCTCGTTCCAGAAATCTCGAAACTGTTCGGGCAGAACAATCACGATCCGCATTCTGTAATCGAAGTTGTAAAAGGCTTCTATCGTGCGCATCAGCATCGGTTTTCCGCCGATGGGCTGAAATTGCTTGGGAATATCTCCGCCCACTCTCAATCCTTTGCCGCCGGCAACGATAATTACGCTGAAATGTTGTTCGGGAATCATTTTTTTATCCTTTCTTGCTAATAGCCAACCGCTAATTGCTGATAGCATTGTTATGAGATGTCTTCGAGAATTTTCTGCAACTCCTTATCGGTTTTCGTCAATTTTTCTTTGCAGAAAGCAATAAGTTCCGATGCGCGTTTCACTTTCTCCGTGAGCGCATCCACATCCAATTCGCCCGATTCTATGGCCGAAACAATTTCTTCGAGTTCTTGTTTAGCCTGCGAGTACGTGAGTTCTGATTCTTTCATTTATTTTTTGTTTTAAGCGTGAGTTCACTATTAATAGTAACAGCTATTCGCTGGTGGGCACTATCAATAAGCGAGACAATGGAGTTAAGCAGTTGATTATGTTGTGGGTTTTTCATTCTCTTGATAATTTCTTTGTAGTTGATTCAACTCTTCCATCCGCAAAAACAGTTTCAATAATATCGTTTTCCAATATTTCTTTTACGGATTTGATGATCTTACCGTCTTTCAATGTCAGTGTATATCCCCGTTTCAGAATGTTTTCCGGTGAAACCATACGGATATATTGGCCTTTTTCGGATACGAAATGGTTTTCGATTTGTAGAAATTGTTTTGTTTGGTGTTTGAGCGCCGCGGAAAGTTGCTGCACCACTGAAAGCTCATCGCGAACGAACAAATTAGATGAGTGAATCATCCTTCGCGACAAATCGTTTAACCGGTTTTGCGCTGTTTGTACGATAAGATCGCTTTCGTCCACCAACCGTTGTTGCAAATTCATCAATTCTGCCGCAGTTTCGGAGGCGTGGGAAATCAAAAATTCGGCTACCGCCGTTGGGGTTTTTGCCCGCGTGTGGGCGACAGCATCAACAACGGTAACATCCCGTTCGTGACCGATTCCGCTAATAATAGGAAGCGGAAATTGTGCGCAATTGGTGGCCAGCGGATACGAGTCGAAAGAGCTTAAATCGGATGATGAGCCGCCTCCGCGAATGATGGCAACCGCATCGAAATTATCTTTGTATTCGTATATTTTTTCCAACGCAGAGATTACCGATGCTTCGCTTCGTTCGCCCTGCATAATGGCCGGAAACAGTTTGGTGTAAAACACAAATCCGTACGGATTTTTTTCGAGTTGGTCGCAAAAATCTTCATAACCGGCGGCGGTGGGCGAGGAGATAACGGCAACTCGATTGGCAAGTTCAGGGAACGGAAGTTCTTTGTTCAGCGTTAAAACACCTTCATCTTCCAGTTGTTTGAGAATAAGTTGCCGATTTCGGGCAATTTCACCGATAGTGAACGACGGATCGATATCCACTACCGAAAGGGAATAGCCGTAAAGTTCGTGAAAATCCACCGAAACCCGTACCAAAACACTTAATCCGGAAACAAATCGCTGTCCGGTTTCCGTTTCGAAATACGATGAAAGCATTTCGTACACGTTGCTCCAGATCATCCCGCGCGCACGCGCAACAATGTTTTGATTTTTGGAGTCTTTCTCGATAAATTCCAGGTAACAATGTCCGTTTTGGTTTCGGCGGACGTCGCTCGTTTCCGCCCGAACCCAATATGTGTCGGGCAAATGATCGCGAATGGCATCGCGCACTTGCCGATTGAGTTCGGTGAGTGAAAAAGACGGGGATGGCATAATTGTTTGTGAATGCAGATTTAGCAATTAAAACCTTATACAGGAAAAATTTTACGAAAGTTTACACTTTCTCTCCACGTGTAATACTTTTTCGTTTTCTTAAAGACACTGTTTTTTTCGATTTTTGATCATCCTTATATTTTCTGATAAATTCGGATATATCTTTTCTGTCTTTATCTGTCAAAGGTTCGCTTTTTATTAAAAAATCTACTCCTTTTGGTTCCTTTATGTATCCCATTTTGCTATGTTTTAAAATATTTTTCCACCAACTTTTTTGCTTAATGGGTTGGAATAATCATTCGGTGTCCACCAAAATGATAGGCTCCCAACGATTTTTCGTAATGCTCAATTAACTGGGTTTTAGAAGTAAATGCCACAAAACCCTCGTATCCACGTTGAAAAGATGTTTTACAAACAAATGCCACTAAATTTCCGGCAACTCCTTCATACACCTTATTTGCTCCGATATTGAATGGAGCGCTCTCGAGCAAATTCATATAAATATAGTCGCTTTCTACCGAAAAACTCACAATTCCTTGAATAACATCCGTATTTTCTTCGATAGATAGTTTGTAAACTTCAAGGCAATCATTATTTAGTTCTTTTCTCCAATTAAAATTCCATCCATTTTTCTTGGTTACATTTTTCAAGTCTTTTTTTGTAAAACGTGTTACAACAGTACGAAAGGCGTCGCCTGTAATAGTGTTTTGAATTGAGTTAGTTAATTTATCAATTACAAAATCAAGTTCTATGGACGAAATATTACTCACAAGGTAAAGTTACAAAAAAATGTTCGAATAACGGTCAGTCTCAACCTCTTTTATAGTCTAAATCTCACTGTTTTTTGAGTATATGGCGACTTAAATACAAAATAAATAAACTTATTGGTTTTCCTCGTTTCCGTCGGAATGGAAATACTCAACGATTGCTTTTCGAACGCGTGTTTGGAGATCAGTGTCCCCGATTCATCCAGCAAATTTACCTGATAGGCATCCAATGAAAAATTCGGTTCTGTAAGTGTGATTAAGAAGTTGTCTTTTGCGGGACGAGTTATGGAAAAATACTTCTCGGCAACCGATTTTTCGTTCGTTTTCAGTTTTTCCAGAACTTCTTTCATCGCCTTGCCGAAATCGGGAATTCCGAATCCATAAACGGAATCGGGACGACTATACCGGTCTGATGACCGTTTGACGATATCCAAAACTTCTCTTCTGTTCATATCGGGATTTATGGACCACAACGAAGCCACCAATCCCGCCAAAAACGGCGATGAAAACGAGGTGCCGTTGGCGCGGCGAATCAATCCGTTTTGTCCAATGGTAAAAGTTCCGTGTCCCACCGAAACCACATCGGGTTTCACCCGTTTGTCCGCTGTGAAACCTTTTGAACTAAACGATGCGATTGTGCTGTCGACGGCAACCGCGCCCACTGTCAGTACATATTTTGCATCGGCTGGAGCCGATATTTTTTGCCATTCTTTGTTTCCTTCGTTTCCGGCGCTGGTAACCAAAAGCATTCCTTTTTCGTATGCCTTGTCGGCAGCAAGCGTCATAAAGGAAGTTTTTCCGTCTAAATCGTTGTGTTTGTAATTTAGGCTTTTATCATCAAAACTGCTGTATCCCAGCGAAGTGTTTACCACGTCCACGCCAATGCTGTCGGCATATTCAATGGCGCGAACCCAATAATCTTCTTCCACCGGAAATTCGCTGGCCGTGTCTTCCGAGCGAAGCAAATAATACATGGCCGAAGGCGCCGAACCCATTATCTGGTTGGGCAAATTCAGAGCCATGGTTGACAAAACGTTTGTTCCGTGGTCGCTCGACGCGAAAAGTTGTCCTGTCGGGACAAAGTTTTTGAATCCGGTAATGACTGGAAAGTGCGGGATTACATCCACATTCGTAAATCCGGCATCGATAACGGCTACTCTCAGCCCTTTTCCCGAAAATCCGCTTAACATCATGTTTTCCGCGTTGTGCAGCGCGAATTGTGCGGCAGTTATGCCAAAAAAGTTTTCTGATTTTTCGGTTCTACAAAATTCGGGCGAAAGGCGCGAACGGGCAAAATCCTTGCGTTCTCTGTCGTTTCCGCGCCACACATATCGGGCGGAATCCACAAACGACAATTGTAAAATATTATCGATCTGCGCACTGTCGCTTAACTGAATAGTGATGGTTTTAAACCACTTGCTAAACGCTGCTACTTTTGCTCCTGCATCCGTTATTTGCGCGAAATAATCGGTTGAAATGGGAAAATCGGTTTCGTCAATTTTTGTCTGTTGTGTTTTTTTGCGCTCAATGGCTTGTTTGGTAAGAAATTTTTCGGGTTCGGATACCGAAAATTCTGTATTTCCTTTGTCTTTCAGGTAAACCCGAAATTTATATTGTTGCGTGTTTTGAGCCGATAATGAGATGCTGAAAAGCAGCAATAATGCGATGTACAATAGTTTCATTCTTTCAAATTAATGATGGAAGGACAAATATACGGAAAAAATCCTTCAGTTCTGACTTGTCCAAATTAAGTGCATTAACTTTACCGTGTGAAACCAAAAACCATTTTTATCGGAATCAACCTTTGTGATTCTTTTCAAAAAAGTTACCTTTGCCACTGAAAATCATAAAGTAGTCTCTATGCAACATTTGACGCTATTGTCGATATTCGGAAATCTGGAACAACTCAACTCGGTACAACTCAACTTCAACCAAAACTCACTGAACATGATGAATATTGCCATCGCGTTCATAATGTTTGGCGTGGCGTTGGGCATAAAACCCAGACACTTCAAAGACATTGCGCAGAATCCCAAACCGGCTGTGGTGGGAGTTATTTCACAATACGTGTTGCTGCCGGCGTTGACTTATCTGCTGGTTCTGATTATCAAACCGAGCGTTCCCGTGGCAATGGGAATGATTTTGGTGGCAGCTTGTCCCGGTGGTAACGTATCGAATATGATTTCGGCGTTATCGAAGTCGAATGTTGCACTGTCTGTGAGCCTTACGGCAACCACAACCGTGATGAGTTTATTCATGACGCCGCTCAATTTCGCATTCTGGGGCGGACTTTACGCCGCCAAATCACCGCTTTTGGTTCCAATTACCATTGATCCGGTGGAAATGTTCCGTACCGTTTTCATCATTTTGGGAATTCCCGTAATATTAGGAATGGCTGTTGGCATGAAATTCCCGAGGTTTGTGAAAAAGGTGGAGAAATACGTTCAAATTGCTTCCATTTTATTCTTTATCGCTTTTTTGGCAGGTGCGCTTGCCGGAAATTTCAGTCTTTTTCTCAAATACATTCATCTGGTTTTTCTGATTGTTTTGCTACATAATGGAATTGCCTTTTTAGGTGGATATATATTTCCCAGGTCATTAAAAATAAGCGAATTAAATTCCAGAACTATTTCGATTGAAACGGGAATACAGAATTCCGGGCTGGGATTGGCTCTGATTTTTAATCCCCGCGTTTTCCCTCCAGAACTCGAACTCGGCGGAATGGCTTTCATTGCCGCGTGGTGGGGAATCTGGCACATTGTTGCCGGCTTAATGCTGGCTTTTTACTGGCGAAGAAAACAACCCCGATAACTTGTTTACTAAAGATATGAACTACGAATACAGCAAAGGATACGAAATTGTTCGTTTTTTTGAGCGAATTACCCTTAACCTGCATTACAGGAAAATAGTTTACACGGGACTCGAAAACATCAACGAAAATCATCCCATCATTTTTGCGTCCAACCATCGCAATGCCGTTGTCGATCCGTTCTTGCTGCTTAATGCCTGTAAAAAGCAACCGGTTTTTCTGGCGCGTGCCGATGTATTTAAGAAACCTGCTATTGCCCGCATAATGACGTGGCTACATATTATGCCGGTGTATCGATTGCGCGACGGCGCGGAGAATCTGGAGAACAACAACGAATCGTTTCAATTGAGCGGTGAATTGCTGAAGAAAAGGATTCCGATGGCGCTTTATCCCGAAGGAAAACACAATCCGAAAATGTCGTTGTTACCGATTCAGAAAGCTATCTCACGTATTGTTCTGCCGATAGAAGCGAGCGAGAATTTCACTTTGGGCACCGAAGTTATTCCCGTTGGGTTATATTATTCTGATATTTTCGGATTTCTTTCCGATGCTTATGTTACCTTCGGAAAACCAATAAGAGTAGTCGATTACAAACAACGATATGAAGAAAATCCTGGAGCGACTGCCAATTTCTTACGGAAAGAACTGGAAGTTAGGATGAAAGAACTAATTGTCAACATTTGGAATGATGAGTTTTACGACGAGTACGTGCATGCTATTGATTGGAATGCACCGCTGTTGGCCAAGAAAAAATATGCCGGGAAAAAAGAAAGTTACTTACTGGCCTCGCAGGATGTTGTTCGCAATTTAGACGAAATGTATCACAACGACAGAGCGTCTTTTGATACGAAAATGAATAATTTTCGCGAAGCGAACAATATATTAAAAAAGCACGGCTTAACTTCTAAAGACAATGTTGTAAAACCCTCTTCAACAGCTTCAATGATATTGCAAGCGCTGCTTTTGGTTGTTTCATTACCGGTGACTGTTTTCGGATTTTTAAACGGTATTTTTCCGATATTGGGTTACAAAAAACTGCTCACTCTTTTCAAGGACAACCAGTTTATCCCCACCGTTCGTGTGGTTTCGGGGATGTTTATTGTTCCTGTTTTTGTGATCCTTCAGTCCCTCATCGTCGGGTTAGTTTTTGGATGGTGGTGGGCGTTGGCATATTTCTTCGTTATGCCTTTAGCGTTCTATTTCGCTTGCTGGTGGCGGAAATGGGTGAAATCGCTTGCCCGAAAATGGAAAGTAAATAGTTTTGTGAAGAAGTTTCCGGATGTTTGGTCATTGATGCGGCTGTAGTAGAGACGTGGCATGCCGCGTCTCAATTCCATAGATAACGCGCAAGGCGGATAAAAACCGCCGTGCGCCAGTGTTACTTCAAATAAAACACAATCTTGCTTGCTTTCACCAAATCGGCGTGCGAAATGCGAAAGTTGTTGTATCGTTTGCCGTCTACCTCAATTTTATCGATAAATTGAGCGTTATTATTCGGGCGGATAACCTGTATTTCCAGTTGCTTATTGTCATTTAGTCGCAACGATATCTTATCAAAAACGGGCGTGGTAAAGGTGTATGACGGACTGGTGGCATCGTCGGGATAGAATCCCACCATAGCAAAAACAGCCCACGTGCTCATCGTTCCGGTGTCGTCGTTTCCGGGAAGTCCGTCGGGAGAGTTTTTGAAGTGTTTGGCAAGCAATTCCTGCGTGAGTTTTTGCGTGCGCCACTCCTCACCTTTCACGTAACTGAAGAGATAGGGATAACCGATATTCGGCTCGTTGGTGGGGTCGTAATGCCCGTCATCGAAAACTTCCTGCAACTTATTCACGAATTTGCGTTTGCCGCCGTGCATTTTGATCAGTCCGTGCACATCGTGCGGAACCATAAACGAATAGTTCCACGAACTGCCCTCGTGAAAACCGGGAACGTCCTCAAAATTCTCGCCTTGCTTGGGATTAAAAGGCGAAAGAAACGTGCCGTCGGGCAAAAGAGGACGGAAAACGCCGTATTCGGGCGAGTAGTATTTGGTATAATTGAGCGATTGCTTGCGAAAACGTTCGGCATCCTGTTTTTTTCCTAACGCTGCTGCAAATTTCGACAACGCGTTATCGGCAATATAATACTCCAGCGCGTGCGATACCGAGTTATCGTACTTTCCGCGCAGCGCCACGTAGCCTAAGTTGAGGTAATCATCGTTGTCGGGGCGCAGGAAATTATCTTTTCCGTCTGTCGTGGCCGATTTGTACATCGCTTCGTAAGCCGCGTCCACATCAAAATCACGCAACCCCTTCATCCACGAATCCACGATAACGGGAATGGCAGGGTCGCCCTCCATCGTCATCGTTTCGCGACTGTACAATTCCCACTTGGGCAGCCAGCCGCTCTCTTTATACATATCCACCATACTGCGAACCATATCCAGTTGTTTTTCGGGATACAGCAATGTCATCAGTTGATGCACGTTTCGGTATGTGTCCCAAAGCGAGAACACGGTGTATCGATTTGCATCGGTTTTCAGTATGTTGTCGCTTTCCATTGCCGGATATTGCCCGTTTACATCGTTGAGGATGTTGGGATGGATAAGCGTGTGATAGAGTGCGGTGTAGAAAACCGTTTTTTGGTCGTGCGTGCCGCCATCAACCGTTGCGTGAGCCAGTTCTTTTTCCCACACTTGACGGGCATCGGCACGTACTTTATCGAAATTGAAACCTTTTTGTTCCGCATTCAAGTTTTCGCGGGCGTTGGCCGTGCTTACAAACGAAACGCCGATTTGCACTTCAACGGTTTCACCTTCAGCGGCTTCGTAAGTAAAATACGCGCCGATATCGTCGCCGGCAATGTCTTTGTTGTATTTGGTGTAAAGTTTGTATTTTCCGCTGTGGATGTCCCAATCGGCTTCCACGCCTTGCATTTCGCGCTGCATTTTCCAGTATCCGGTGGTTCTTGGCTGTTTGTTCACACGCATCACAAAATAGATGGGGAAAACCGCCTGCGGATTATAGCAAAACGTTCCCAGCAACTTCATTCCTTCCACTTCGGTATCGCTGATGCGGCGCATCCACGCGCCGGATTCGTTGGTCAGCCCTTCGCCTAAATTAAGAAGTATATTGGCTTGCCCTTCGGGAAAAGTAAATCGGGCGATACTGGTTCGCATTGTTGCCGAAACTTCGGTTTTGATGTTATATTTCGTGAGTTGGTTGGTGTAGTATCCGGGCGAAGCGTTGTCTTCGGCATATTCGCTACCGTATTCTTTGTAATTCACGCTCAATTCTCCCGATGTGGGCATCAGCAACAGGGAACCCAAATCGGGGCAGCCCACACCGCTGAGATTCACGTGTGAAAATCCGGTGAAGAATTTGTTGTCGTATGAATACGGAGTTGACCACCATTGCGCGTCTTTATCGAACTTGTTTTTGTCGGAACCCATCACGTTGAACGGCGCAACCGACATCATTCCGTTGGGCAAAACGGGACCCGGATTGGTGGTGCCGTAGTTGGTAGTGCCGATGAAGGGATTGACAAAATCGGTGAGATTTTGGGCGGATGTTAATTGAGTGAGAATTAATAAAGAGGCGATTAAAAATGGTTTGAAATTCATATGTATGCGGTTTATTTCCCACAAAAATAACCATTATCGCTCAATTTTTCACAATTAAAATGTATTTTTGCGGTTAATCATCAACAATTCAACCTCAAAAGCAATGGACGAAAACCTGAAAAGATACATCGAATTAATCCCAAAAGCAGAGCTTCACGTGCATATCGAAGGTACATTCGAACCCGAATTGATGTTCGAAATCGCACAGCGAAACAATGTACCACTCAACTACAATTCCGTGGAAGACCTGCGCAAAGCATACGAATTCAATAGTTTGCAGGATTTTCTGGACATTTACTACGGGGCGGCAAACGTGCTTCTGCACGAACAGGATTTCTATGACCTGACGATGGCTTATCTGCAACGGGCACACGCCGACAACGTTGTCCATACCGAAATATTTTTTGATCCGCAAACACATACTGAACGCGGTGTGAGTTTCGAAACGGTAATCAACGGAATTAGCAACGCTCTTAAGGATGCCAAAACCCAACTCGGGATTTCATCCAAACTGATTATGTGCTTCCTGCGTCATTTAAGCGAACAATCGGCTCTGGAAACGCTGGAACAGGCACTGGTTCATAAGGATAAAATTATTGCCATAGGACTTGATTCATCAGAAAATGGGAATCCTCCAAGCAAGTTTTTCAACGCATTTAATCGGGTGCGTGAAGAAGGATTTTTCGTGGTGTGCCACGCGGGCGAAGAAGGCCCGGCGGAGTACGTTTGGGAAGCCATCGATTTGCTGGAAGCAGAACGCATCGACCACGGTGTGGCATCCATACACGATGAAACGTTGATGGACGAGTTACGCGACCGCGATATCCCGCTGACCGTTTGTCCGCTCTCGAACCTGAAACTGAAAGTTGTGGACGATTTAAAGCAGGTTCCCATAAAGGCTTTTCTCGACAAAGGAATGCTCGTAACGCTCAATTCCGACGACCCGTCCTATTTCGGCGGATACGTAAACGATAACTATCTACAAACGGCGAAAGCGCTTAATCTGTCGAGAAACGATATTTATACCCTGGCAAAAAACTCGTTCACCGCTTCCTTCATCACAGCAGAAGAAAGAAATGCATTTATAGAAAAGCTACACACATTCGATAAAGAATTTAAGAAACTGTTTTGAATTTTTTTATGCAATGTTTTTTAGTCATTTTTTGATGGATTTGGACTTTCGTTTCGCATCAAATAGCGGGCTATTTGAAAGAAAGGAAAGTTCAAAGACGCGAAAAAGGGCAAAAAACAGCA
>CAKTUP010000061.1 GCA_934621705.1 uncultured Petrimonas sp. | reverse complement strand
CCCGATGTAACATAAACGTGTGTATTGCCCTTCTTTTTGTATCCGTGCGCCACTTCAAAAACCAGTTGCGTAGCAATGTTTCCGGGGAAGGCCTGGCCGTGGTGCGTGTGGCCGTAAAGGGCGATATCGGCTCCGGCATTGACTTCTTCGTCGAGGTCGTGCGGACTGTGGTTGAGCACGATAACGGGTTTTCGCATATCCACGTGTTGGCGTTGCAGCAATTGTGAGAGTGTCAATCGATGAGGAACCACAAAATCTTCGCGCCCCACCACGTAAAACGAACTATCGATGAGCACGGCAGAATCGCGAAGCATTTTTATTCCCGCGTTATTCAAATACTCGATCTTTTCTTCGGCTTCGAAACGGTATTCGTGATTTCCCGTGCAGGAATAAACGCCTAACGGCGCGTGAAGCCGGCGCAGCTCTTCTTCTATTTTCTGTTCCTGAATCGGCTCGATGCGGGAATCGAGAATGTCACCCACAAAAAGGATTAGGTCGGGTTTTTGCGCCATAATCAAATCCACCATTCTGCGCGCATCGTCTCTGTTTATCAGGTATCCGAAGTGCAAATCGCCAATCATCGCTATCCGCACGGAGTCCGGTTTTGCGGCCGGTTTATTCACAATGATATTCACTTGCTGTACCGTGGGATTATTGAACTTATAGCCGCCATAATACAACACGAAAATAACCAATGCCATGGATGAAAGAAAGGCGGTTAGTTTTAGTTTCTTGGGCTGATTCAACAGCGTTTTCGGGCGAGTGAGTTGCCTGCGGAATACGAGATAAAGAAAATCGAATATTAACACTAAGCCGCCCAGATAAAGCAAAAAAAGCATCCAGGTGGTTCCCATCATGCGGATCGGGTGGACGATTTCCGGCGGGAGATGGCGAAAAAACACAAATCCCACCAAATAAACGATAAGTTCGAACGAGAAAATAACCGCCCAGGGCGTACGAAGTACCTTTCGCGTTTTAAAAACGTCCCAACCTTTTAGAAAAACCAAAATGTTGAGCGTGAGATGTATAATGAGGGCGACGATGAGAGAGCGCATATTTTAAATTACGATTGACGATTTACGATTGTGGAATATACAGACACGATTAATCGCGGCTCTACCGTCATTTCACCAAATCCAGCACCAGATATTCCGATCGGGTGCCGATGCGGAACTTCCCGCCCCAAATTCCCAATCCCGATGAAACGTAGAAGTGAGTATTCCCCTTTTGCAGATAACCCTGCGAGAGTTCGAAGATTTTATCCGTGATAAGCGAAGCCGGAAAGACCTGCCCGCGGTGCGTGTGGCCGGAGAATTGAAAATCGATGCCTTCCTGTACAGTTTCATCCAGGTTGTATGGCTGGTGATTGAGTAAAACGGAGAAAGTCTGTTTGTCAACATTTTTTGTCAGTTCCGATAACGCTTTTCGATTTTTATAGGAATGGTCTTCACGTCCGATAATCGTAAGTCCATTCATTTGAAAAACGGAATCGCGCAACAACGTTATTCCCGCCCGATTGTAAAAATCGACGCTGTTTTTAATGCCCGAAATGTATTCGTGATTGCCCGTGCAGGCATAAACTCCTAATGGAGCGGCAATTTTTTGCAATTCCCGGTCGAGCGAATGCATCAGTACCGGCCGTAGCTGGTTGTCCAACAAATCGCCGCCGATAATCACCATATCCGGTTTTTCGGCATTGATCATCTCAATCCACTTGGTCAACTCTTTCTTCGAAATGGTGTATCCCAGATGCAAATCGCTGATGCCCACAATTCGTATCGGATTCTCAATTTTATCGGTCGTGATGGTGATGTGCGACCGTTTTTTGTTGTGGTACTGCCAATTGCCGAAACCGAGTATCAGCGCCACAATCCCAAAACCAATAACCGACGTAATCGCATTGTGGTGAAACAGTCCGCGAACGGTTTCCTTATCGACCATATGCGCGAAATGATTGATAATCCGGAATAAATCGACGAAAAGAACGAGAATGAAAATGTATAAGAAAGCAATCATCCACGACGTGCCAAACTGATAGAAAAAACCGGCAGTTCCAACCGGCATTGTTTCGCCAAACCTAAAAAAAATGATCAGGCTCACAAATCCCAACACAAAAATGCCCATCACGGCAATCCTGATCCATAAATTTGCAGGAATCAATTGATAAATTCTGATAGCCGTATAAACGTTGGCGGCCAAATAGAGCGCAAGAATGGTGAGAAAAAACGTTTTCATCTTTTATAGCGTGAGAAAGAAACTTACCCACAAAGGTACGGAAAAATCGATAATCATTCCGTGAAAAAGCGCCACGACCACGTAATCGGAGCCGGAATATTTGGTGATGATGGGAAGTGTTGTGTCCATGGTGGTGGCTCCGCCGGCGCATATCGGCGAAAGCTTTCCGAAATAGCGCACCATCCACGGCGTGAAAACCAACACAATGAATTCGCGCATAATGTTGGCCAGCAACGCCACCGTTCCCAGTTCCGCTCCGCGGAATTCCGAGATAAGAATACTCGACAGCGAATAATAGGCAAAACCGGAGCCTACGCTCAGGCAATCGCTCAGGCTTCGGTTTGGCAACAACAGGCTAACGAGTGCTACGCCTGCAAAAGTTCCCACCGTTGTGGCGATGGGCACCAGTGTAATTCGCCATCCGAACCGCTTTACGGCAGTAAACATATTTTTGCTCGACCCAATTTGTATTCCAACAAAAAACAATAATCCGTAAAGTATCCATTTGGAAATATCGTCATTCAGCAATACTCCCGGTATCCATCCGAGCAATGCGAAAATAACTCCCAGAGCAAAAAGCAACAGATAAATCAGTGATTGCTTCATCTTTTTTTGCCCTTTCTTTTGAAAAACCGTTCGTAAACAAACCACGCGCAAAGTACGGTTCCCAGTGTTCCGCCAATAGTAATGATAAACGCATCGAAACCGATAATGCTGAAATTTTTCACCACCTGCTCGTTCGCTCCCACCGATACGCCCAGAAAAAACAGCAGCAACATTATAATCAGGCTGATTACCATTCCCACATACTTTGCTTGTGGAATTTTTCTGACGAAATATCCCACACCAACGCCCGATAACAGGATTAGAATGATGTTGAGCATACTGAAAAAGCTGACGAATACAAAACGCATCAGACGGACTTAAAGCCGTCAGACGCTGTGTCCCGAAGCACAAAAGTATAAAAAATTAACACTCTTTTCTGTAACAAAACCGATTAATCTTGCGTCTAATTGAAGTAAAAACTTTTTTCTATGTTTAAAAATGCAAAAAAGGCTTGTAAAAACCAACTGCTTTAATAAATTATAGTAACGGGCGGCCTTTGCACGGTTGACGGATAAAATAAATAACTACATTTGCACAAAATTGAATAACTACCTTTATGAAACAAATTCTATTATCGGCAATTTTCTGTCTGGCGACAGTTACTGTATTTGCCCAAACCACCGCCGTTAAAGGCCAGCTGATTGGCGCAAGCGATAAGCAATCGTTGCCTTTTGCCACTATTTCGGTTGCAGAATCGTCTGCCGCACAGGTATCCGTGAAAAAATTCGCCACAGACGATAAGGGTGACTTTTCTACCACGCTGCAAGCCGGAAATTACATTTTCACGTTCCAGTTTGTGGGAATGAACAACTTAACGCGCAGCGTAGAAGTGAAAAGCGGAGAATCGCAACTCGATTTGGGAAAAATTGAAATGGTTGAGGGCTCCACAGAGTTGGATGAGATTAGCGTTACGGCTCAACGCCCGCTGGTGAAAGTGGAAATCGATAAACTCACCTACAGTGCGAAAGACGACCCCGAATCATCCACATCCAACGTGCTCGATTTGCTTCGCAAAGTTCCGCTGGTAACGGTTGACGGCGAAGATAACATTCAGTTGAAAGGTTCGTCGAATTTCCGCATTTACCTGAACGGGAAGCCATCGAATATGATTTCCAATAATCCGTCACAAGTGCTCAAAAGTATGCCGGCCAACAGCATCAAGGATGTGGAAGTAATTACCGATCCGGGTGCGCGATACGATGCCGAAGGCGTGGGTGGAATCATCAACATTATTACCGATAAACGGGTTGACGAAGGCTATTCGGGCTCCGTGGGCGCCAACGGCGACACGTTTGGCGGCTATGGCGGCAACGCCTATCTTTCACTGAAATACGGGAAATTCGGCTTCACCGGAAACGGAAGTTATTTTCAGCATAACCGTCCCGAATCGAAAACGTCATTCACCCGAGACGAGATGGCTCCTAATCCGGTGAATAAGCTGACGCAGGACGGAATGTCTGAAAGCCACGGCGGCGGGTTGTTTTACAATACACAGCTCAGCTACGAACCCGATACGTTGAATTTGTTCAACGTTTCCGTAGGACAATTCGGCGGAAAATTTTATTCCGATTCGGAACAGAAAGCGCTTTCGCAAGGCGCGAGAAATTATTCTTACTTGTTGAGTAACAATTCTATGAATCAGTTTGGATCGTTTACGCTGACATCCGATTATCAACGGACTTTCAAGAAGAAAGACGAGTTGCTGACCGTTTCTTATCGTTTCGAAAGAAACCCCAACGACAGCGAGTTCGAAAGCAATTACAGCAACGTTACCGGCGATTTTTATTATCCCGACGGCTATCGTCAAAAAAGCATAAACAACGCCGGTGGAAAAGAGCACACCGGACAGGTGGATTACGTGAATCCGCTCACCAGCAAACACAGTTTGGAAGTGGGATTGAAATACATTTTCCGCGATAACTCCAGCCGCGGCGACAACACATTTCTGGATGTTGCCAACGGACAATGGAAAGAAGACCTGACCCGCAAAAACGATCTTGACCACGAGCAAAGAATTGCATCGGGATATGCCGGATACGGGTTGAAAGCCGGAAAATTCGGATTGAAACTGGGGCTTCGGGGCGAAAATACCGCGCAGAAAATACACTTTATGAGTGCGCAAACCGATACGATAGTGAATTCAAACTTTTTCGATTTTGTTCCTTCGGCCGCTTTTTCTTATCAGTTAGGGATGACAAAAACATTGCGCTGGGGTTACAACATGCGCATATCGCGTCCGGGAATCTGGTATTTGAATCCTTACATCAACAATTCAGACCCCAACAACATCCGCTACGGTAATCCCAATCTGGATGCCGAACAAACGCATAATTTCAACGTGAACTACGGCTCTTTTGCACAAAAAGTAAATTTCAATGCCACGCTCAGTTATTCGTTGACTAACAATGCTATAACGTCGTTTATTTTTGTAGATGATAACGGTGTTACGAACAACACATACCGGAATATTGGCCGCAACCAATCGGTTGGGTTGGACGGATATGTCAGTTGGACGCCTTCATCGGTTGTCCGGATGAACCTGAACGGCTCATTGAGTTATACCGATATTCAAAGTACAGAAAATGCTAATGTAAGAAACAGCGGTTTTTCGGGGCGCGGTTTCGGCGGCATAACTTTCACGCTTCCCAAAGACGTAAGGCTCAGCGCGAACGGGGGAATTTTCACGGGCAACATCCAGTTGCAAACCACGCAGGCGGCATTTTACTTCTATTCGTTTAGCGCGATGAAGAGCTTTTTCAACAAAAAACTGGACATTTCTCTCAACTCTACCACTCCTTTCCACAAATACCGCGATTTCAAGATGACAACCACCGGCGAAGGTTTCGTTCAGAAAATGAGTTTCCAAAACCCGATGCGCTCGTTTCGTTTGAGTCTCACGTATCGTTTCGGCGATTTAAAATCTTCCGTAAGGAGAGTACAACGCACTATAACCAATCAGGATGTGATGCAGGGCGAAAGTTCGCAAGAAGGTGCCGGCACCGGAGGTGGCAGTTAATGTGAATTGAACTGCATGCACGAATTAAAAAATACGTATCTTTGATGAAGATTTTCAATTTAAGGATACGTTTTTTTTATGCGAATAGATATAATTACTGTTTTGCCGGAAATGATAGATGGAACTCTGAATTGCTCCATTTTAAAACGCGCGCAAGACAAAGGATTGGTGGAGTTTGGCTTGCACAATTTACGCGATTATACATTGGACAAACACAAGCGCGTGGACGATTATCCATTTGGCGGTGAAGCCGGAATGGTGCTGCAGATCGAGCCGATTGACCGCTGCATTTCGCACCTGAAATCGCAGCGCGATTACGATGAAGTGATCTTCACTACGCCGGACGGCGAGCAATTTACTCAGAAAACGGCTAATGAGCTTTCGCTCAAACAAAATATTATTATCCTTTGCGGACATTACAAAGGTGTGGATTATCGGGTGCGGGAGCATCTGATCACGCGCGAGATTTCCATCGGCGATTTTGTGCTCACCGGAGGTGAACTGGCGGCAGCCATGATTGCCGATGCCGTTGTGCGTGTAATTCCCGGAGCCATTGGCGACGAACAATCGGCGCTATCCGATTCGTTTCAGGACAACCTGCTGGCTCCGCCCGTTTATACCCGCCCGGCTGAATACAACGGCTGGCGCGTTCCCGACATCCTGTTGTCCGGCCACGAACGCAAAATCGCCGAATGGCGGTTGGAACAAGCTCACGAAAGAACAAAACGGTTGAGGCCGGATTTGTTTGGGTGATGAGCATTAGCGTTGACGGATTGCTTACATAGACTTTATTTGTTAAAAAAACAAGCTTTGGGAGCGTTGGTGAATGTTTTTATTTAGTGTGATAATCAGTATGATGTCGCGATAAAATTGGAGGGGGAGAGGATGGGTATGTTTTGAAATGGATGCAGCTCAAGCAATGCGCTATCTCCGGTAACTATACATGCAGCCCCTGAAGCAATGGCAAGTTCAAGAAACATATCGTCTTTGGGATCGCGACAAGCACGAATGCGCTCATTTACCTGATGAAATTGAAAAAACTGCAAAAATCTAACAGCAATTTCCTGTCTGGTTTCAATACTGAAATACTTGTCAAACTTTGCTCGAAACAATACTTCAAGAAATTCCGCCCAAGTTTGCCCGGAATACACCAGTATTCCCAGTTGATGCGCTTTCCTCAAGGCATCGGCACTAACTGAATGGGGCGAAAGAGCTGCGCTTACCAGCACGTTTGTATCCAAAACAAATCTATTAAGACTCATTTAGGATACGATTAAGTACATCGTCACTAAAACCTTTTTCTTCGGCATCTTTGCGTGCTCGTTCCAAAAAAGACCAAAGCCCTTCTTCCTGGCTGTTGAGCCAAATATTCAAGAGTTGATCCACATCCGAAAAAGCAGAACGCTTGTTTTTGCCAACTTTCATACGCCATCTGCGAGCTGTTTCGGATCTCACTTCCAACACAATTCGTTCCATACCAAAAGAAATTAAACAATTATACCTGAATACAAAAGTACTGTTTTTTTACGGAAAACAATAACGCACCAATTTTTTTCGTTTTTCTGTTATTTAGCAAGCTGTTGATTTCTTTTTGTCATTATATTCTTAAAAATATCCTTTTATCTCTTTGCGGTTTCATCTTTTTGTCATAATTTTGAGGCATAATACTCATTACACATAATTAATACCACACTGTTATGAATTTAAAAGACTATCCGGCGGAACCTTTCCGCATTAAAGCGGTGGAAACCGTGAAAATGATCTCCCGCGAAGAGCGCGAAAAAGTAATCCGAGAAGCGGGCTACAACACTTTTCTAATCAACTCCGAAGATGTTTACATCGATTTGCTCACCGACAGCGGAACCAACGCCATGAGCGACAAGCAATGGGGCGGAATGATGATGGGCGATGAGGCCTACGCCGGAAGCAGGAACTTTCAGCACCTGGAAAGAACGGTTCAGGAAATTTTCGGTTTCAAACATATAGTGCCAACGCATCAGGGACGTGGTGCGGAGAATATCCTATCTCAAATCGCTATCAAACCGGGACAGTCAGTGCCCGGAAATATGTATTTCACTACTACGCGTTATCATCAGGAACGAAACGGCGGAATTTTCGTTGATATTATCCGCGATGAAGCGCACGATGCCGGATTGGATATTCCGTTCAAGGGAAATATCGATTTGAATAAACTGCAGGATGTTATCGATGAAAAAGGCGCGGAAAGTATCGCCTACGTTTGTCTGGCGGTTACGGTTAACCTGGCCGGCGGACAACCCGTTTCCATGGAAAATATGCGTGCCGTTCGTGAGTTGACTAACAAATACGGCATCAAAGTATTTTACGATGCTACCCGCTGCGTGGAAAACGCCTATTTCATTAAAGAACAGGAAGAAGGATTTGCTGACAAGTCCATCAAGGAAATCGTTCGTGAAATGTTCAGCTATTCCGACGGTTGCACCATGAGCGGCAAAAAAGACTGCTTGGTGAACATCGGTGGTTTTTTGTGCATGAACGACGACGACCTTTTTAACGCTGCAAAAGAACTGGTGGTGGTTTACGAAGGAATGCCGTCGTACGGCGGAATGGCGGGGCGCGATATGGAAGCCATGGCTATCGGGCTGCAGGAATCCACACAATTTGAATATATTGAGTATCGGATTAAACAAGTTCGTTATTTGGGCGAGAGGCTTAAAGCAGCCGGAGTTCCCATTGTTGAACCCGTTGGCGGACACGCTGTATTCCTGGATGTTCGTCGTTTTTGCCCGCATTTAAAGCAAGAAGAACTTCCCGCGCAAAGTTTGGCTGCCAATCTGTACGTGGAATCGGGAGTTCGTTGTATGGAACGCGGCATCGTTTCTGCTGGCCGTGATAAAACCACCGGCGAAAACCACAAACCTAAACTGGAAACCGTTCGATTGACCATTCCGCGTCGTGTTTACACGTATCGTCACATGGACGTGGTAGCCGATGCGGTTATCAACCTGTACAATCACAAGGAAAATATAAGAGGACTTCGATTTGTGTATGAGCCCAAGCAATTGAGATTCTTTACCGCACGATTCGAAGAAATTTAAAAGTAGAGTTTATGAAAAGGGAGAGAGGCCGTGTAAAAGTAATGTTTTACCGGCCTCTTTTTTTGGGTGATGCGATTTCCAAATCGCATTTTGAACGAGTTTCATGCATCATACCCGAATCGGTCAGATGCTCTCCAATCCCTGCTTTAAATCGGCAATAATATCTTCCGCATTTTCCAATCCCACCGACAGTCGGATAAGCCCGTCGCCGATATCGCTTGCCAGCCGCTCTTCGGGTGAATACGTGGAGTGAGTCATGCTTGCCGGATGTTGAATAAGCGTTTCCGCATCTCCCAAGCTTACCGATATGGCAATTAGCTGAAGGCTGTTGAGAAGCTTCTTTCCGGCTTCTATACCCCCTTTAATTTCAAAGGAAATAATGGCGGCGGGTAGCGACATTTGTTTTTTGGCTAACTCATATTGAGGAAAAGATTTTAATCCGGGGAAAAGAACCGACTCCACGGCAGGATGTTTTTCCAGAAACTCGGCAATTTGTTGTGCGTTTTCGCAATGCTTTTCCATTCGTATTTCGAGGGTTTTCAATCCGCGCGAAATCAAAAAAGCATCGAATGGACTGAGGCTGGCGCCCGTCATATCCTTTACGCCTACGAATCGTACCCTGTCGATAAAATCTTTCTTCCCGATAACAAATCCCGCGATAACATCGCCGTGTCCGTTCAGGTATTTTGTTGCGGAATGAACCACCACATCGGCTCCAAATTCTATGGGACGCGTAATGTATGGAGTGGAAAATGTGTTATCGACCATCAGAATGCAATCGGTTTTTCTGTGAACGATTTCTGCGATTACCTTTAAATCGGCTACGTAGAGATTGGGATTGGCAGGCGTTTCCAAATACACTAACTTGGTGTTCGGACGCATGGCGTTTTCAATATTTTTAGGATCGCGGATGTCAACAAACGATACTTCAATGCCATATCGGTTAATTCCGTGGCTCAAAAACGCAAAAGTACATCCGTAAAGCGTTTTCGAAGCGATAATATGGTCGCCTTGCTCCACGCACGACCAAATGGCCGAAGTAATGGCGCCCATTCCCGAAGCTGCCGACACACACGCTTCTCCGCCTTCGAGTAATCGGAGTTTTTCTTCCACCGAAGTGCAAGTGGGATTTCCCAATCGGGTGTAAATATACCCCTGCTCCTCCATGGCAAAGCGGCGTCCGCCTTGTTCTGCCGTTTCGAATGTAAATGCCGAAGTTTGATAAATGGGTTCGCAAAGAGACCCGAATTGATCCTTTTGTCGGCCTCCGTGTATGGCTTTTGTAGCGAAACCTTGTTGGTTAACTTGGTTGTCTTGCATAATTGTATAGTATTTAGATAATTAAAATTACACAAATATATTACAATTTGATTGAATATAGACAAGAAATTTGCAATTTTTTACCAACCAAATAGCATTAAGTTACGAGAGCGATGCTGTATAAAGGAAAGTTTATGAATCTAAACGCACAAAATATGTACATTTGAAACATATTTTACTTAAATTTGCAGGAAAAAATTCTTAAACATTATAAATCGGAACAAATGAAAAGAGACACACAAATTTTCGAAATTATTGAAAAAGAAAAACAGCGTCAATTAAAAGGTATTGAACTTATCGCATCGGAAAACTTCGTGAGCGAGCAAGTAATGGAAGCGATGGGTTCGGTTCTCACGAATAAATATGCCGAAGGATACCCCGGCAGGCGCTATTACGGCGGTTGCGAAGTGGTGGATTTAAGCGAACAATTGGCGATCGACCGGCTGAAAAAACTTTTCGTCGCAGAGTGGGCAAATGTTCAGCCGCATTCGGGAGCGCAAGCCAACGCGGCAGTTTTTCTGGCGTGTTTGAAAGCAGGCGATAAGTTTTTGGGACTGAATCTTTCGCATGGCGGCCATTTATCGCACGGTTCACCGGTTAATTTTTCGGGATTGATGTTTACCGCGTTGGAGTACAACGTTCGCGAAGACAACCAACAGGTGGATTACGACCAACTGGAATCGGTTGCCCGTGCCGAACGCCCGAAAATGATCATTGCCGGAGCTTCGGCGTACTCACGCGAATGGGATTATGCCCGCATCCGAAAAGTGGCCGACGAGATCGAAGCCATTTTCTTGGTAGATATGGCGCATCCTGCCGGATTAATTGCCGCCGGATTGCTCGATAACCCGCTCAAATACGCTCACATAGTTACTTCCACTACGCATAAAACCCTGCGCGGCCCGCGTGGCGGCATTATTCTGATGGGACAGGATTTCGAAAATCCGTGGGGATTGAAAACGCCGAAAGGCGAAATAAGGATGATGTCGGCGTTGTTGGATTCTGCCGTTTTTCCCGGAATGCAGGGCGGTCCGCTGGAGCACGTTATCGCGTCTAAAGCCGTATCGTTTGGCGAAGCATTGGAGCCGGAATACAAAACCTACCAGGAACAAGTGAAAAAGAACGCGGCCGTGATGGCGCAAGCGTTTATGGACAAAGGGTACAACGTTATATCGGGTGGAACGGACAACCACATCGTGTTGGTGGACTTACGCACCAAATTCCCAAACCTTACCGGAAAAGTGGGTGAACGCGTGCTGGGCGAAGCCGATATTACCACCAACAAAAATATGGTTCCGTTTGACAGCCGCAGCCCGTTCCAGACATCGGGACTGCGTTTCGGAACGCCGGCCATCACCACTCGCGGAGCGAAAGAAGAGCTGATGGGCGAAATTGTGGAGATGATCGATACAGTGCTTTCTAACGTGGAAGATGCGAAAACAATTGCATCGGTTCGCGAGAAAGTGAATAAGACGATGAGCGGATATCCGCTGTTCGCGTGGTAGCTCTTGGTTACACAGAGAACACAAAGGTAGCACAGAGAGACACTGAG
>CAKTUP010000060.1 GCA_934621705.1 uncultured Petrimonas sp. | reverse complement strand
GCGCTCGATGAGGATTTCGACCTTCAAATCTCGGTTCCGGGAAGTTACACGAGGGCAACAATTTCGGATATTGTTAAAATCTTAACGGCCAATTGATGAGGAGAGTTGTAGCGATAGGATTGTTTTCGGTGTTTGCGATAACCCTTTTTTCGCAAACTCAGCAAATCGATAATCTTCAGAGACAGCAAAAAATTCTGCAGGAAGAGATCCGAAACACCAACCGGCTATTTCTCGACGTAAAAAAACAAACCACCACCATTCTTCAACGCATCAATCTCATCAACAAACAGATCGCTTCGCGAAAAGAGATGATGACGCTGCAAAACCAGGAAATCGCCGCGCTGGAAAGAGAGCAATCGCGGCTGGAATCGGAAATAAAGCGCTTGAACGCGGAGCTAAAACAGAAACAGGACAGTTACGCTAAAGCGGTTCGCGTGATGCAAACCAGTCGCAGCGGGCAAAACGAACTGTTTTTCATCCTGTCGGGAAAGTCGCTGGGCGAATCGTTGCGCCGGATGCAATATTTGCGCGATTACTCCAGATGGCGCAAAAGCCAGGCCGAAGAAATAAAACAGCAAAACGTTCAGTTGAGCGCTCGAAAAGACGAACTTGCCAAGGCGCAGGCCGATAAACAAAACGCGCTGAATGCGTTGAAAACCGAGCAAGCCAAATTGCAGGAAGAAGAAAATGTCCGTCAGTCGGAAATGACGGAAGCGCGAGGAAAACAGCAGGAACTGCAGAAAACGCTTCAGGATAAACAACAGCAAGCCAGAAGGCTGGATGCCCAAATCGAAAAACTGATCGCCGAAGAAGTTGCTCGATTGGAACGGGAAGCCGAAGCACGCCGGTTGGCCGAAGCGAAACGCAAAGCCGACGAAGCGGCCGCCAGAGCACGCCGCGAAGCCGAAGCTAAGAAAAAAACCGAAGAAGTTGCCCGCAAAGAACCCGATAAAACGGTAACCGCTCCCGCAAAACCGGCCGAACCTGCCGTACGGCAACCCGAACCCAGAATAGAATCGGCTACCGCCGCCGATGAAACGTTCAATCTGTCCAAAAACTTCGTTTCCAATCGCGGGAATCTGCCGATGCCCGTTACGGGAACAGCATCCATTGTGGGAAGTTTCGGACAGCGGCGGCACAGCGAGTGGAACGTAACCACCAACAGCAACGGCATCGATATTCAGGCGCAACAGGGCGCCAACATTCGCACAGTATTCGAAGGCGAAGTATCGAAAGTGTTCTCCGTTCCCGGTTACAACACGTGCGTGATTGTACGCCACGGCGATTATTACACGTTCTACGGCAACATTTACGACTTGTTTGTTAAATCGGGCGATAAACTGAAAGCCGGCCAATCGCTCGGGCGAATTTATACCGATCCCGATACCGGAGTAGCGACCATGCATTTTCAGTTGTGGCAGAAAACAACCAAGTTGAATCCGGCGCCGTGGTTGAGAAGGTGACAAGACGGCATTATTCTTAAATCCCGTAGAGACGCGATTAATCGCGTCTGTACAAAACTCGAAATATTATGAATATCAAACTCAGACTCATCGTAATGAATTTTCTCCAGTACGCCATTTGGGGAGCGTGGCTGATTTCGTTAGGCGCTTACCTTGGCGGCGGATTGAAATTTTCGGGCGTACAAATCGGCAGTTTTTTTGCCACGATGGGCATTGCATCGCTTTTTATGCCGGGCGTGATGGGCGTTATTGCCGACCGATGGATCCCGGCGCAAAAACTACTCGGCATTTGTCATCTCATTGCCGGATTGTTCCTTTTTCTTGCCGCTCCGCAAACAGAATACGCCACGCTATACACGTATGTATTGTTGTCGGTGATGTTTTATATGCCTACAATCGCCTTGTCCAACTCGGTGGCTTATACGTCGTTGACTTCGTGCGGCCTGGAAACAGTAAAATCGTTTCCGCCCATCCGGGTTTGGGGAACGGTGGGTTTTATCGTTTCGATGATAGCCGTGGATCTGATCCGAATCGATGGCATACAGTTATCCAAAACATCGTATCAACTTTATTTTTCAGCAATTCTCTCGCTTGTGCTTGGGATTTACGCTTTCACGCTGCCCAATTGCCCGATAAACAAGGAGTCTGAAAATGCGACCTTTATTGACAAAATGGGGTTGCGTGCCTTTGCACTTTTCAAGCACCGGCAAATGGCCGTTTTCTTCCTGTTTTCCATGTGTCTGGGTATTGCATTGCAGATTACCAACGCTTTCGCGAACGATTACCTGACCAATTATTTCGGTAATATCCCCAAATTCGCCGGAACTTTCGGCGTGGAACATGCGAATATTTTGATTTCGCTTTCGCAAATGTCGGAAACCTTGTGTATTTTGCTCATTCCTTTCTTTTTGAAGCGATACGGCATTAAAACCGTGATGCTGATAAGTATGGTTGCCTGGGTGTTGAGATTCGCGTTGTTGGGCGCGGGCGACCCGGGAAGCGGTGTCTGGATGCTGATCCTTTCGATGTTGATCTACGGCGTGGCGTTCGATTTTTTCAACATCTCGGGTTCGTTGTACGTGGAAAAAGTTACACGTCCGGCCATCCGTTCCAGCGCGCAAGGCGTTTTTATGATCATGACCAACGGTTTTGGTGCGTTTATCGGTTCGTACGCTGCCGGAAAGGTGGTCGATATGGTGGGTTGGCCGAATTCGTGGTACGTTTTCGCCGGATATTCGCTTATAGTGGCGTTTTTGTTTATGATTTTCTTTCAATATAAACACGACAGGGCGGAGGGGTGACAAGGCGACGGGGCGATGAGGCGAAAAGAGGCGATTGGGAGACGATGGCTTTGCCTTCGTTTTTATAACGGAGTTAAAAACTCCGTCTCCCGGTGGGTGACGGTTGATCTTTCACATTCCACAACCCGCACCACAAAAACAATTCCGACAACCATCCATCCCTATCCATCCGCCCCTTGAACAATAAGCCCCATTTCGGGGTTTATATTTCATGGCAACACATCAATCCATACACAAGAACTTTCCCGTGCTGCAAATGACTTGCGCCGGATGCGCGGCGGGCGTTGAAAACAAAATAAAATCGCTCGAAGGCGTGAACAGTGCGGCCGTAAACTTTGCCACGGCAACGGCGCAGGTGGATTTCGACCCCGATAAAACGAACGCAGCCGCGATACAACAAGCCGTGCAATCCATCGGCTACGACCTGGTGCTCGAAGAAGAAAACCAACAGGATTTGCTCGACGAAATCCACGAAAAGAATTATAAACAACTAAAAAACAGAACTGTTTGGGCGTTGATCCTATCGCTTCCGGTGGTGGTTATCGGTATGTTTTTCATGAATATGCCTTACGGCAATCTTATTATGTGGGTGTTTTCCACTCCCGTGGTGCTTTGGCTGGGCAGGGATTTTTTCATTACCGCGTGGAAACAGGCTCGTCATCGAACCGCCAATATGGATACGCTGGTGGCGCTGAGTACCGGAACGGCTTATATTTTCAGCATTTTCAACATGCTTTTCCCCGAGTTTTGGCACAGCAAAGGGTTGCACGCGCATGTGTATTTTGAAGCGGCGGCGGTAATTATCGCGTTTATTCTGCTGGGGCGCCTGCTGGAAGAGCGCGCCAAAGGCAGCACTTCGTCGGCGTTGAAAAAGTTGATGGGCTTGCAGCCGAAAACGGTTACGGTTATTGATGGCGACAATCAGGTGGAAATGCCCATCGAAAACATTGCGGTCGGCAATATCGTGCTGGTAAAACCGGGCGAGAAAATTGCCGTGGACGGTACGGTGATTTCGGGCGATTCGTTTGTGGATGAGAGCATGCTCAGCGGCGAACCAATGGCCGTGCGAAAATCGGAAGGCGAAAAGGTGTTTGCCGGAACCATCAACCAGAAGGGAAGTTTTAGGTTTCGCGCCGATAAAGTAGGTAAGGAAACGATGCTGGCGCACATCATCAACATGGTGCAAGACGCGCAGGGAAGCAAAGCGCCGGTGCAGAAACTGGTGGACAAAATTGCCGGAATTTTCGTGCCGGTGGTTATCGGAATAGCGATTCTCACGTTTATCGTTTGGCTGATTTTCGGCGGAGACAATGCGCTCACGCACGCGCTGCTGGCTTTCGTTACGGTGCTGGTAATCGCCTGTCCGTGTGCGCTGGGGCTGGCAACGCCAACGGCCATTATGGTGGGCGTGGGCAAAGGCGCCGAAAACGGGATACTGATAAAAGATGCCGAAAGCCTGGAACTGTCGCAGAAAGTGAATGCCGTGGCGCTGGACAAAACCGGAACCATTACCGAAGGAAAACCGCAGGTTACGGATGAGTGGTGGACAGATGAATCGATGAAACCGATATTGGCGGCTCTGGAAAAACAATCGGAACATCCGCTGGCGGAAGCCGTTGTGAAACATTTTGAGAATGAAAACGCGGTTGAGATTTCGGGTTTCGAAAGCATTACCGGAAAGGGTGTGAAGGGTGTAGCCGGTAGCGAAACCTATTTTGCAGGAAACAGAAAGCTACTGGCGGAAAACAATATTACCATACCGGAAAATTTATTGGTGAAGTCTAATGAGTGGAGTAAATTAGCCAAAACCGTTATCTGGTTTGCCGACAGCCAAAGAGCTTTAGCCGTTTTGGCCATTTCCGACAAAATAAAGGAAACATCCATCGCTGCCATTCGGCAAATGCAGGAAATGGGCATCGAAATGTATATGCTCACGGGCGATAACGAAGCCACCGCCGCCGCCATTGCGCAGCAAACCGGAATAAGGCATCACAAGGCGGAAGTGCTGCCGCAGGAGAAATCGGATTTCGTGAAACAGTTGCAGCAGCAGGGAAAAATAGTTGCTATGGTGGGCGACGGCATCAACGACAGCACCGCGCTGGCGCAAGCCGACGTGAGCATCGCCATGGGGCAGGGGAGCGATATCGCGATGGACGTGGCAAAAATGACCATCATTTCATCCGACTTGACAAAAATTCCGCAAGCCATCCGCCTGTCTCGGCAAACCGTCAGAACCATTCGTCAGAATCTGTTTTGGGCGTTTATTTACAACGTTATCGGCATTCCCATTGCCGCCGGCATCCTTTATCCCGTCAACGGTTTCCTGCTCAACCCGATGATTGCCGGGGCGGCCATGGCGCTGAGCAGCGTGAGCGTGGTGACGAATAGTTTGAGGTTGAAGTGGAAAAAGTAGAGACGCATTGAATGCGTCTTTTCTACGGGGGGGGATACGAAAACAAAAGCGCGAAACAAGTTTACAAACCGTTTCGCGCTTTTTCCACTTAAAACCCATAGACGAATGGCAAATCTATGTTATCCTTCCGGCTCCGCAATGGGTGGTTCTTCTTCCACTTTGGCGCCTTTGGCGCGACGGGCGGCGCGCGCCGCGAGTTGCGCTTTGTAGTACGACAGCAACGTGTTCAGTTCTTTCACCAGCGGCTCATAATCCAACTCAGGGTACTCCACCTGGTAAAGTTCTACAAACGTGAAAAACCGGCGCAGGTCTTTATCGGCATTGGCGCGAATGGCTTTGGCGTCAACGGTTTCTATGGTGGCCTGATCGGCTTTGCGTTGCATGAACAACGTGTCGAATTCCTGGTTTTTCGTTCGCAGTTGTATCGCTATATCGGCCAAGTTAAGCGCAGCCAGCGCTGCCTGAATATCGGTATTACGCTCGGCATCCGTCAGCATATCGTTGATGCGCTCGGTTTCCGACGTGTAGTTTGCCGCCGGAATGCTCGAAGCATCGTGCTTATCGAGCCAGCTTTTTACTTTCAGCGCGTTGTCGTACGTGGCGGGCAGGTTTGCCGTGAGATAGGCACGCGTCATTCCAATGATGGACCAAACGAAATTGTCGCGTTGCTTGTCCGTTTCTTCCAGTTTCTTACTCAGCAGGCTTCCGCGTTCCTGAGCTTCAATTTTTACCAGCAGGGGCAGATGCGCTTTCACGCGCGCGAGCGGGCCGCCAAGATGCAATGCCGCGGGATCGTGTTTGTCTGCGATGGTTACAAGCCGGTTGTAAACCAGTGGATGCTCACTGTTCCACAATTTTTCGTAGTCGAGTTTTTCTATTGTCTTCATATCGTAAAAAGTTAAATGGTGAGAAAAATAGATATCGCAATCGAGCAGCTAAGGTAGAAATAAGAAATGAACTTTGCAACTTTTTTTGCGCTATTGTGCTGAAAAACATCTTTTTCCCGATTCAGCGGAAGTTCCGACGAATCGCGGGGGATACTTTTCTCGCTTTCGGAAGCTCCGTTACATCGCCGGAAGCATTTTTGGTGTTTTCGGAAACTCCGATACGTTGGCGGGAGTTCTTTTTACGTTTTCGGAAACTCCGCTTTGCCGCCGACGATACTTTTCGTGTTTTCGGAAGTTCCGCCGAGTTGCCGCCCACACTTTTCATTTCATCTTGTTGTCGTTCCCGGCTGTCGATTTCCGCACGTTTCACACACCGTTTTTTATTAGACCCCTTTGGGATTTTTAGAAACGCAAAATCTCCATTCTTCAGAAGACGAAGGTAATAAAAACAAGAGAGACGGTGCGCGCACCGTCTCTACAAATATATATTACGAAGGCAAAGCCATCGTGTCCCGTCAGTTGTTCTACTCCTTCGGCATCATCACCACGGTTGCCACGTTGCCTTGATCGAGCAATTGTTTCGTGAAGTTTTGGATGTCTTTAGGCGTTATGGAGTTTACGGTTTTCAGGTGTTCGGTGTGCGTGTCTTCTCCATAGAAATATTTGCTGTCTAAAATACCTACCCAATATCCGTTTTCGCGCTGATTTTCGGTATAGCTTTTGTTCATATACTCTTTTACCTTGTTAAAATCTTCGGTGCGCGGCCCGTTTTCGGCAATATTGTTCAGTTCTTTTAAAATAATGCCGTTGAGGTGTTCCATTTTAGCCGGATCGGTATCGAAAGAAATCTGCAAAACGGTTTGCCCGTCGGGGTAGCGCATAATGCCGCCGCCTGTGCCCACGCCGTATGTGCCGCCTTCGTCTTCGCGGACTTTTTCGGTATACACGATGTCCAGAATTTGGTCTAACATGCTCATCATAACCCAGTTTTTCATCACCCTGTCCATTTTGCCGGTAACGGAGTTGAAAACCGATGCTTTGGGGTTTTGCATTTCACGGGTGAAGACGTTGTTGCTTTTCCCTTTTTTATATTCCATCGGCACTTTAATAAATTCGCCTTTCACGGCTTGTCCCGGCAACGAAGCCAGGTATTGTTCCACCACGGGGCGTACTTTTTCCTCGTCCACATTGCCCACGAAGGTAAACACAAAACTGCCGGGATTACGGAATTGCTGTTTGTACATTTCCATAATGCGGTCGTAATCGAGTTTTTTAAGATCATTAAGTTTCAGTCGGGTAGCCATCGGGTTGTTGCCGTATAGGGCTTGTGTGATGGAGTCGCTGAAAGCCACCATCGGTTCCGCTTCCTGATTTCTCATTTGCGTTTCGGTGCGTTGCAGGAACGATTTATAAGCGTCTGTGTCTTTGCGCGGCGATGTGAAATACAAATACACCAGTTGAAGCATTGTCTCGAAGTCTTTTACCGAAGATGAACCGGAAAAACCTTGTGTCGTAAGCCCGATGTTGGGACGTGCCGATGCGGTTTTCCCGGCCAGCACTTTCGGCAAATCGGTTGCACTGAAATTGCCAACGCCGCCCAATGTCATAATTCCGCCCATCATGCGGCTGTTAATGGGGTCTTGCACGGCGTATTGCGAATATCCACCCACGCTTGACGCGCTCATGCGAATTTCGTCGTCTTTAAAATCGGTTTCTTTCAGAATAACTTTCATGCCGTTTTGCAGTGTCCAAATGGTAGCGCCAAGTGCTTCGTCTTTTTCTTCTTTCACAATTTTTCCGGCAGCAGGGGGAGTTGCAACAAGTGGCTCGTCGATAGTTACGCCCACGTAAGGCGCGATTGTTTCTTTCTTTACGTTGTCGAGTACGGCCAGTAATTCCGCATCGGTGGGATACACAAGCCCTTCTTTTTCGGGACCGGTAATTGAAATTACGATATTTTTATCACTGAGCATCTGTGATATAGTCTGATTGATGGCTTCAACCGGAATGTTGGGCGCGACGGCTTGCATAAACTGATGCTCGAATTCGATCCCTGGAATGGGTTCGGCATCGGTAAAAGCGCGCACATACTCTTGTGAATAGGCTGAGTTGCGTTGTTTGTCGCGGTTGTTGTAAGAATCTTCAAATGATTTCAGGATGTTGGTGCGTGCCACTTCGTATTCGGCAGCCGTGAAACCGTGTTGGCGCATGCGTTCGGTTTCGCGTTTCATGGCCGCTATGGCCTCGGCTATTTTATCTTCGGCCGCTCCACCCACCACTGTCCAAGCATCTTTGGTTTTGGAAACAAAGAAATCGCCGTCGTAAGCATAAGCAAACGTGAAAGGAGCATCGGGCTTTTGAGTAATTTCAGAAAAACGTTGATTCATCATAGACGACGCAGCGCTTGTGATGTAACTCATAATATATCCGGCTTGAGTGTTTTTGAGTTCATTAGGCATAGGGTCGTGTTTATAGAACATCATAATTTGTGTGTTGCGCGCTTCCTTATCGGTTGCCAAGGCCACAATGGGTTCTTCGTTATCGGGCACCGGGTAGTATTTGCGGGTTGCTCTGTTCTCATCCAGTTTGATGGATGAGAATAAATCTTTTACTCTTTTCTCGGTGGCATCTACGTCTATATCACCCACAATGATGATGCCCTGCAAATCGGGACGATACCATTTGTGGTAATAGGCGCGAATTTCTTCGGGTTTGAAATTGTTGATCACGTCAATGCTTCCAATCGGCATACGGTTGGCGTATTTGCTGCCGGGATACATTTTCGGCAACAATTGGTCCCACAGTCGCTGCTGTGCTCCGCCGCGTGTGCGCCACTCTTCGCGAATAACACCCCGCTCGTTTTCCAGCTCTTGGTCTTCGAGAGCAATTCCGCTCGACCAATCGTAAAGCACAAGTAATACCGAGTCTAACAGATTTTGGTTCGTTGTGGGAACGTCGCTGATGTAATACACCGTTTCGTCGAACGACGTGTAAGCATTGATGTTCGTTCCGAATTTAATGCCGTTATCCTGCAAATAGTTGAGCATGTTTTTTTCGGGATAGTTTGTAGTCCCGTTAAAAGCCATGTGCTCCAGAAAGTGCGCCAACCCTGCCTGGTTGTCTTCTTCCTGCATCGATCCCACTTTTTGAGCGATGTAAAAATCGGCTCTGTTTTCGGGAGTGGAGTTGTGGCGGATATAATAGGTTAATCCGTTTTCCAGTTTCCCTGTCCTCACCTTCTCATCTACCGGAAGAGTAGGGTTTTGCTGCGCCATTGCCGTCATTCCCAGCAATACCAGCGATAATAATAAAAGCTTTTTCATTTTTTGATTGTTAATTAAATAAGTAAGTGGTTTAATCAAATTTACGATTTACGATTTACGATTTACGATTTTTGGCTCTCATTGTTTTTAAAGAAGCTACAACAATTGCCAGAACTTCTTCGGCTTCTTTTTTTATATTTTCAATTCTTTTAGACTCAATTAAACCGGTTTCTTCCAATATTTCGATCCAATAAATTGTTTCATCGGTTTCTTCTTCAACTATTTTTAATTTGTTGATAAAGTCGGCATCCGATTTTGCACGACAGACTGCTCTATAATTGGCTCCAATGGATGTGGAACTTCTTGTGATTTGTTTTGCCAATTCCCAAGCCGAAGGTTTATTCGGCAATTCATCCAATAAAAGAATGGTTTCAATACCTATCCGCTTTGTTCTTTTCTTTAATTCTTCCCGCATAGATATTTTTGTTAAAAATCGTCAATCGTAAATCGTCAATCGTAAATAGTTATATTCTTTCCAGCACAATTTTCATCAATTCTTCCGTGCTTCCTTTATAATCGGCATTCGATTCCAACGCAACGCGATTGGCGATAATGGCACAAACCGTCATGGCTTTGTGTCCCATCATCTTGGCAAGGCCGGCAATGGCGGAACTTTCCATTTCGTAGTTGGTAATGGAGTAATCGTTGTAGCGGAACGATTCAATTTTGGCGTTCAAATCGGGGTCGGCGAGCGGAAGACGCACGTGACGGCCTTGCGGGCCGTAAAATCCGATGGCGGAAATGGTTACTCCGCGGATCATATCGTAACCGATGCGCTCCACCAATTCTTCGTCGGCGCTCACCACGTAGGGCGAGCAGTGATAGGGCGACCAGTTGACGTGTTTCTGAAACGCTTCTTCGAAATCTTCTTCGCACACTTCGCGCGAACCGGCGTAATAGTGCAACAGCCCGTCGAAACCGATGGACTTTTCGGAAACCACGTAAGAACCCACTGGGCAATGCGGCTGCATTCCGCCCGATGTGCCCACGCGAACCATGGTCAGTTGCTTGAATTGGGGTTTTACCTGACGCGTGGTGAAATCGATGTTTGCCAGTGCGTCCAGTTCCGTTACCACAATATCGATGTTGTCGGTTCCGATACCGTGCGAAAGGGCGGTGAGCCGCTTTCCTTTATACATACCCGTAACGGTGTGAAACTCGCGGCTGCGGATATCGCACTCGATGCTGTCGAAAAAGGAAGCGGCCATCGTAACCCGGTCGGGGTCGCCCATCATCACAATTTTGTCCGAAAGTTGTTCCGGTTTGATGTGAAGATGAAACGCGCTGCCATCGGGGTTGATGATAAATTCTGATTCGGGGATTATTCGCATAATAGTATGGCTTTTGGGCGTTAGCTATTGGCTATTAGCTATATGCCGATAGCCAACAGCTAACCGCTAATTTCATTTTTCTTCTTTTCCCCCGCCTTGCGGTTTGGCAATGGCATCGCGCATATCGGTATCCGACTGGATATTTTTCATCCGGTAGAAATCCATAATGCCCATGTTGCCGCTGCGGAAAGCTTCGGCCATGGCTTTGGGAACTTCGGCTTCGGCTTCGATAACTTTCGCGCGGGCTTCCTGCGCTTTGGCTTTCATTTCCTGCTCCAGGGCGATGGCCATGGCACGGCGTTCTTCGGCGCGAGCCTGAGCGATGTTCTTATCGGCTTGTGCCTGATCCATTTGCAGCACGGCTCCGATGTTTTTGCCTATGTCGATATCGGCGATGTCGATGGAGAGAATTTCGAAAGCCGTTCCGGCGTCCAATCCTTTTCTCAACACCAGTTTCGAGATAGAGTCGGGGTTTTCGAGCACCGATTTGTGCGATGCTGCCGAACCGATGGACGATACGATCCCTTCGCCCACACGGGCAAGAATGGTTTCTTCGCCGGCGCCACCCACCAACTGGCGAATGTTGGCACGAACCGTTACGCGCGCTTTGGCAATCAACTGAATACCATCGATGGCCACGGCCGAAACGGGCGGTGTATCAATTACTTTCGGGTTTACCGACATACGAACGGCTTCCAGTACATCGCGGCCGGCCAAGTCAATGGCGGTAGCCATTTGGAAAGGCAAATCGATATTGGCTTTCGATGCCGAAACCAGCGCGTGTACAACCTGTTCCACATGTCCGCCGGCAAGGTAGTGCGCTTCCAGGTTATCGCGGGTAACGCTTTTCAATCCGGCCTTGTGGGCTTCGATCATCGCGTAAACGATGGTGTGGGGCGGAACGCGGCGCAACCGCATCAGGAATAACTGAACCAGCGATATGCGAACATTCGCCGAAAGTGCGTTAATCCACAGGAAAAAAGGCACATAGTGGAAAAAGACAAGTACGAAAATTACAATTAATGCAATTCCGATAATTAAAGGAAAGGATAATTCCATACAATTTAGTTTTTAGTTATGAGTTATAAGTTATGAGT